>NZ_JASCPT010000191.1:0-7075 GCF_029959775.1 Pseudomonas sp. PS01270
TGCTCGCGAATGCGCCAGGTCAGCCAATAGCATCTTTGTATGATCCAGCGCTTTCGCGAGCAGGCTCGCTCCCACAGGAGGCGTGCTTAATGCATCAGAACGCCATGCGCCATTGACCCGCCACGCCGTACGTTCGGCTGTCATTACCCAGCTCACCCGTTAAGCCCACGCCCAGTGTGTGCGCCGCCGATAGACCAAGGTCGAGCCCCGCATCCACCGCGAGGCTGTTCCGATCCAGTGTCGCCCCGGTCACTTCAAAGCGCTTGCCGCCCTTGCGCAGTTGCTGGCGGGTGTCGCTGTCGATCGCGCCGAAGGTATGTTTCCAGCCTGCGCTCAAGCGCGGGGTCAAATGCATGCCGTTATCCAGCGTATTGATCTGCCCAAGCCGCAGGCCAAAGGTGCTGCTGAAGTTGTCGCGGGTCTGGCCGTAGACTTTCAGTGCCGCGTCGCCGCCCTTTTCGTTGTAGCTGTCGCGTTGATAACGCTGATAGCCGAGGCTGGCGTAGGGCTCGAGGGTGACGCTATCCCGGCCCAGATTGAACCCGACTTCGGCGAATGCCTGTTGAGTATGGGCGTCGTAGTTGCCCTTGAGACGATCGCTGAAACCCTTGAACGCGACCCGCCGTGTGCTGCTGCCGTCATGGCTCGCGTAGGTCGCGCCGAGGCGCAGTGACAGCGGGCCATCCTGACGCATGGCGTAGGCGCCGAGGTGCCAGCTGTCGAGGTCGCCGTCGTACTGGCGGGCATCGAGTTTGGTCTGCGATTTGCCGCCAAGCAGGCCGACATGCCAGTGCTCATCGAGTCGCCAGTCAGCGCCCACGACCAGCCCTTGCGTGGCATGTTGGAGGATGCCGTCAGCGTCGCGGTCAACCTTGCCGCCGTGGCCCAGCGCCTGAATCCACACCCGCCCGGAGTCTTCGCTGCCTGCGGCCTGACGAGGTGAACTGCGCGAGCCGTCAGTAGAGCCGGAACGGTTGTCCAGTTGGCGCATCGCCGAGAGCATGCTCGTACTGACCGGCGTGATACTGCTCAGCGTGGCTTTGGCGAGGTTGGCATTGCTGCCTGCGGCAAGTTGATCGAGGGCGATGGGCGCGGTGGTTTTATCGCTGGTCAGCAGTGCGGCTACTGCCGCGTTAGCAGGTTTTGTAAGTTGAGGCACGGGCTGGGCGGCGGCTTCGCTGGTTTGCGCAGTCAAGATTTCGTTTGGTATCGATGAGGTCGCTGGCGCGGAGTCTTCAATCAGGGCTGCAACCGAGGTCAGGACTGGCACTGGCACTGGCACTGGCACTGGCACTGCGATGACCGCTGCCGTAGGAGTTGAAGCGGGCATTGGCGAAGTGGGTGTTGAGGTCGGTGCAGTAGTAGCAATTAATGCTTCCTGCCCGGTAATACTGCCTGCAAGTGCAGCTGCGTTTTCCGTAGGCGCGAGGCTTTCAAGTGCTACATCATTGCGAGCGTAAGTCAGCCCAACCGATTTCTTGTTGTATTGAGCCGTGGCCGTCATATACGCCAGATCGTTCTCGATCCGGCCAAACTCGCCTTTCACCTCACGGGCTTCGATGATTTTGTATTGGCTGCTCTGCGGATATTCACCCGCCGCGACGACTTTCAGGGTGGCGCCGTCAAGCTGAGCTGTGCCATCGACCTTGATCGTCTGACCACCAGCGGGAGTGACCTCGTAAGCCAATTCGGCACCAGGCGCCAAGTGCAAATTACCCTTCACTCGAGGTGCGCCAAGCGCTGCATTGACGGTGAGCAGCCCACCCACCTCAAGATTTCCCACCGTGCCTTTACCGGCGAAACTGCCGCCATTCTGGACATACACATCACCCTTGATGCTGCCAAGGTTGGTCAGTGCCCCACCGCTGTTGACCAGAACGCCTTCATGAAAATCACCCTTTGAGCTCAGCGTCCAGTTGCCTTGGGCGACGAATAACCCATTGAAGTTGCGCGTGTCGTTCAACGCGCCGCCATCCGCAGCATTCAGAAACAACACGTTATCGCCCTTGCCGCCATCCAGCCGGCCAGTGAAGCTTGCGCCGTCTGTGAGGGTAATCAAGTCGTTGACGTCAGTCCCTTTGAACACGGTTTCCGGTGTCGTGAAGGTGATCGGTACCGTGCTCGCGTCAGTGAGAAAACCCTGGAGCCGTTCCATCGCCTGTTGCTTGGGGTTGGCTTCGGGCTGCTCCGTCGTTTCCATGTTTGGGGGCTGCTCGATTGCTTCAGTGGACTGCTCGGCGTTAGCCAGCGCTACGCCACCCAGCGCCAGTGAAATAGCCAGAGCCAGGTGTTTTGGTGCGAATAGGTGTTGAGTGGGCATCAGGTTCGATTTCCGTATCGAGAAAATCCAACTCTATTGCTGCCTGAAAAAAACCGATGTCGGCCGCTTCCCGCATCCACGCAGGCGACATCGGATCGTTGTGTAGAAAATCCTCACTGGTTTTCACAAATCAGAGATTTTGCGCAGTGGTGGCTGTTCTTTTTCCTACGGCTTTCTACCGTTGAAGAACCTTAACCAGCGGCACGTCAGACGCTTAACTGCATTAATTTGCGTTCAGACGGCCACATGGGAATGCTAATCTGCATTTTGTTGCAGATATTCCGGCGCGTGAAACTGCTTGGATGCACTATATTGCATGCATGAATAGTTTTTTCTCGTTGAGCTGCATTTAAATGCATACGGAATCAACATGTACAACCTGACAATCCAGATCTTCACCGCCGGGCAATGGCACGACGCGATGATTCTTGACTTCGATGATCCGGAAAAAGGCTTCGAAAGCCGCTGCAGTTTTGGCTATGAAGCGGACTATCTGGTGGAAAACATCGAGTTGATCGGGTCGGCTTTTTCCCAAGCCGTGAGTGCCCTGTATCCGCTGGATTGGGAAGGTCGGCGCGCGAAGACACCAGCCTTTGTCCACGACATCGCACCGGCAGGCGCAGCCAAGCGGTTTCTGCTCGCCCGCCTGGGTCAGGAAAGACCCGCCGAGATCAGCGCCGATCTGTTTCTGCTGGGTCGCAGTACACCGGCTCCCATTGGCAACATGCGAATAAAGGAATCGGCGGAAGCAGTCGATGAGAGGAAGCCGATCGGATTCAAGCGCGAGGAGGTCATTAGCCGCGACAACCGCTTTCTTGAATATGTCTACGAGCTGGGCGCGGCCATCGGTGGCGCGACGGGGGCAGGTGGGGAAGCTCCGAAGCTATTACTGGCAGAGAACAGCGCCGGGCTTCTGTATCCCGATGCGGTACTGGACGATGAAGAAGTGCGACAGCACTGGTTTGTGAAATTCGCCAGAAACAGGGGCGGGCAGGCCGACCAGGACATCCTGCGCAGCGAATTCCATTACTACAAAGCGCTGCAAACATTGGGCATCGAAACGGTCGCGGCAGAAGGCCTGGCCTTGGAAGAGGCGAACAAACCGAGTTTGTGGATGCGGCGTTTTGATCGACAAGTGAAAGATGGGGCGGTGTCGCGCTTTGCCGTCGAATCGATTTATTCGCTGGCAGAAGTGACGACGCCAGGCAGCGCCATGAATCATCTGGAAGTGATCCGCATGCTCGCCGGGCTCTGGCGCAAAGCGGGTCAGGCCAGCCAGATTGCCGGCCTCGTCGCAGATTATCTGCGTCGCGACCTGATCAATAAAATCCTCGGAAACTCAGATAACCACGGTCGTAACACGGCGATCATCCGGCAAGAGAACGCTTTCCAGCTCGCGCCGATTTATGACCTCGCCCCGATGGTCATGGATGACGAAGGCGTGACTCGTACGACCAAATGGCCAAGAGAGTTGGAGCGGGCGGGCGATGTCGATTGGCGAGGTGTCTGCCGGGTATTGGCCGATAGCGCAGATCCGCACGATTCGTTGGCGGGGCTGGATGCCTCGGCGCTGTTCGAGGGCCTGCGCGCGGATGCCCGCCGTCTGGCCGCACTGCCGGATATTCTTGCGGCCAGCGGTTTGCCCGCCAGAACCATGAATCACCCGAGCGTTCATCTGAAAAACCTCGAGCAACGTTTGCAAGAGTGGGACCTGCAATGAGTCTGACCGTCCTCGAGCGCACGGCGCTCATCGAAAGCATTCAGCAATCATTGGCCGAAGGTACTCTGGAAATCGGTGACGCCGTGCGCCGTTTACGGGTCGAAGTCACCGGTCTGCATCAGTCCCAGTTCGCGAAGATGTGCAAGATTTCTGTGCGCACGCTGGTGCATATCGAACATGGCGAAGGCAATCAGACGCTGAAGTCGCTGAACGCGGTGTTCCGCCCGTTCGGCATGAAAATGGGCGTTGTGCGGATACGTCGGGACACCGTTTGAATACGCTTCAGCCACGCCGCACATACGCCTTGCCGTAATGCCGCTCCATCCGTGCCTGAATCAGCTCCAGCCCGATCGACAGCAGCCAGTAGATGATCGCCGCCGTGGTGAGCATTTCGATGTAGCGATAGCTTGAGCGCCCGTAGGACTGGGCGAGAAACATCACTTCCCAGACGCCCATTACCGAGATCAGCGACGAGTCCTTGAGCATCGAGATGAACTGGTTGGTGGTCGGCGGGATAATCGTGCGCATGGCCTGGGGCAGGGTGATGCGCCAGAAGATCACGCTTTCGCGCAGGCCAAGCGCCAGGGATGCTTCGCGTTGGCCGTGATCGACGCCGAGGATGCCGGCGCGGAAGATTTCGCTCAGGTAGGCGCCGTAATTCAGCGACAGGGCAATGATGCCGGCGACGATGGCGCCGGGGACGATGCCCAGTTGCGGCAAGCCGAGGTAGATCAGCAGGATCTGGATCAGCAGTGGCGTGCCGCGAAAGAACGAGGTGTAGAAACTGGCGATGCCAAATGCGACGGCGCTGTTCGACAGGCGCGCCAGCGCGGTGATGAAACCGAGCAGCGACGAGGCGATGATCGAGCATGCGCAGAGAAACAGCGTCAGCGCTGCGCCTTGCAGGAAGCCGTTCGGCGCCAGCTTCAGGCCAACGAGGTTGGGCAGCTTGTCGAGGATGATCGCGAACTTCAGGTCGAAGCTGAGGAAGAATCCGGCAAACAGGCAGAACAGCGCCGCCCACGTCAGGTACAGGCGCGTTCGGAAACCAAAGAGCTTTTGCAGGCGTGTTTCAGCCACCGGTTGCGGTGGCTGGGGCGGGGTCGGAAAGGAAGTCATTGGCTGATATCGGCGCCGATCCATTTCTGCGACAGCTTGCTCAGGGTGCCGTCCTGTTTCAGTTGTGCGAACACCTCGCGCACCTTGGCGTCCCACTGCGGGTCACCCTTTTCGATGGCTACCGAGTTGGGTTCCGAGTAGAGCGGTTCGCCGGCCAGTTTGAAGCGCTGGTCCTGGTTCAGGCGCGGCTGTGCGGTGACCAGATTGGTGAGGATCGCATCCAGGCGCACGCCGGCGCCCAGGCCCAGATCCTGGAAGGCGACGTTGTCGGTGTCGTACGGAGCGATCTGCACATCCTCGAACGGATACTGCAACTGCGTATCCTCGGCGCCTTCGATGACCAGGTTCTTGTTCAGATAACTTTCGTAGCTGGAGGCGCTGGTCAGGCCGACCTTTTTGCCGCTCAGGTCCTTGGCGCTGTGGATGCGATCGTCCTTGGCGTTGACCACGATCACCGCTGGCGAGGCGTAGTACTCGACCGGGAAGTCGAACACCTCGGCGCGGGCCTTGCTCGGGGTCATCGAGCAGATGCAGATGTCGTAGCGCCCGCTCCAGCGGCCGGCGGCGATCACGTCCCAGGACGGCGTTTCCAGACGCAGTTTGACGCCAAGCTTGTCCGCCACCGCTTTGGCAACGTCGACATCGAAACCGTCGAGTTGATTCTGCTCATTGAGAAACGAGAAGGGCGGATAGCTTTCCATAAGCACGCCGACCAGCTCTTTTTTCTGCTCGACGCGGTCCAGCGTCGCGCCGCCGAAGGCTTGGGTGGAGGCCAGAATGGTCAGGCCCAGGGCCAATAGCGGTTGGAGTTTCACAGTTGCTTCCTGTTGAAAAAAGAGGTTGTTATTAACTGAGTGGTGCGTATTAAATAGTTATAAGAACGACTCTGATAGTGAGTTATTTTCATAAGCATATGAGTGAAAAGCATATGGGCGCAGCGAACAGGGTCATTCTCGATGGCGGCATGGGCCGCGAGTTGCAACGCGCCGGCGCACCGTTTCGCCAACCGGAGTGGTCGGCACTGGCGCTGAGTGAAGCGCCGCAGGCGGTCGAGGCGGTGCATTCCGCGTACATCAACAGCGGCGCCGACGTGATCACCAGCAACAGTTACGCGGTGGTGCCATTTCACATTGGCGAAGCGCGATTTGCGGCTGAAGGCCAGGCGCTTGCGGCACTGGCGGGGGAGTTGGCACGGCGGGCGGTGCAGGCATCCGGCAAGTCAGTGCGTGTTGCCGGTTCGTTGCCGCCGCTGTTTGGTTCGTATCGTCCGGATCTGTTCGAAGCGGATCGCGTGACCGAGCTGCTGACGCCGCTGGTCAATGGGTTGGCCCCGCATGTTGATCTGTGGCTGGCGGAAACCCAGAGTTCGATTATCGAGGCGCGGGCCATTCACGCCGGGTTGCCGAAGGACGGTAAACCGTTCTGGCTGTCGTTCACCCTCAAGGATGAAGACACCGATGAAGTGCCGCGCCTGCGCTCCGGTGAGCCGGTAGCCGAAGCGGCTGCGCTGGCGGCTGAACTTGGCGTCGAAACCCTGCTGTTCAACTGCAGTCAGCCGGAAGTGATTGGCGCGGCCATCGACGCGGCGCGCGCAACCTTTGAGCGTCTCGGCGTCACGATCAACATCGGCGCGTATGCCAACGCGTTTCCTCCGCAACCGAAAGAAGCCACGGCCAACGACGGGCTCGACCCGTTGCGTGACGATCTCGATCCGCCTGGGTATCTGCACTGGGCGCTGGACTGGCAACAGCGCGGCGCCAGTCATCTGGGTGGTTGCTGCGGGATCGGCCCGGAGCACATTGCGGTGCTGGCGCAAGAACTGCGTCGTTAAGAAAAGCCCCGCCAATTGTGGGAGCGAGCCTGCTCGCGAAAGCGGTCAGTCAGTCAATATTTCAGTGACTGACACAGCGCCTTCG
>NZ_JASCPT010000192.1:0-7043 GCF_029959775.1 Pseudomonas sp. PS01270
CAGGCGCGCTCCCACATTGGTTTTGTGTAGGCCACAGGTCCTGTGTGGGAGCGAGCCTGCTCGCGAAGGGAGGCGACGCGGTCTAACGGCGGACTTGCTTCAGAGTCTCGGCAATCAAAAACGCCAATTCCAGCGACTGGTCGGCATTCATCCGTGGATCGCAGTGGGTGTGATAACGGTCGGACAAGCCATCCTCGGTAATCGGCCGCGCGCCTCCAATGCACTCGGTGACGTTCTGTCCGGTCATCTCGATATGAATGCCGCCGGCATAGCTGCCTTCCGCTTCGTGCACCTGGAAGAACTGCTTCACCTCGCCAAGGATCTGCGCGAAGTCACGGGTCTTGTAGCCGCTGCTGGCCTTGATGGTGTTGCCGTGCATCGGGTCGGAGCTCCACAGCACTTGTTTGCCTTCGCGCTGGACCGCGCGGATCAGTGCCGGCAGATGATCGCCGACCTTGTTCGCACCCATCCGCGCGATCAGGTTCAACCGCCCCGGATCGTTGTCCGGGTTGAGCACGTCGATCAGACGGATCAGGTCATCAGGGTTCATGCTCGGGCCGACCTTGACGCCGATCGGGTTGTTCACCCCGCGCAGGAATTCGACATGCGCGCCGTCGAGCTGGCGGGTGCGGTCGCCGATCCACAGCATGTGCGCCGAGCAATCGTAGTAATCGTTGGTCAGGCTGTCGCGGCGGACGAAGGCTTCTTCGTAATTCAGCAGCAGCGCTTCGTGGGCTGTGAAGAAACTGGTTTCGCGCAGTTGCGGCGAGCTGTCCATGCCGCAGGCGCGCATGAACGCGAGGGTTTCATCGATGCGGTCGGCGAGGTGGCTGTACTTCTCGGCCAGCGCCGAGTTGGCGATGAAATCCAGGTTCCACTTGTGCACTTGATGCAGGTCGGCAAAACCGCCCTGGGCGAAAGCGCGCAACAGGTTCAAGGTTGCTGTGGACTGATGATAGGACTGCAGCAAACGCTCCGGATCCGGCACGCGGCTCTTTTCGTCGAAGCCGATGCCGTTGACGATGTCGCCACGGTAGGCCGGCAGGGTTACGCCGCCGATGGTTTCGTCGTTGGCCGAACGCGGTTTGGCGAACTGGCCGGCCATGCGCCCGACCTTGACCACCGGGCAGCCAGCGGCGAAGGTCATGACGATTGCCATTTGCAGCAACACTTTGAAGGTGTCGCGGATCTTCGCGGCGGAAAATTCGGCGAAGCTTTCCGCGCAATCGCCGCCCTGCAACAGAAACGCGCGACCCTGGGTGACTTCGGCGAACTGGCGGCGCAGCTCGCGCGCTTCGCCGGCGAACACCAGTGGCGGATAGCTGGCCAGGGTTTGCTCGACCTGGCGCAGGTGCGCGGCGTCGGGGTATTGCGGTTGTTGCTGGATCGGCAGGGCGCGCCAGCTGTCAGGGCTCCACGGTTGGCTCATCACGGTCTCGAAGTTCATACGCAGGGAAGCGCCATGTTAGCAGCAATTAGTGCGTGACCTGCTCCCGCCCCATCGCCGACAATCGCCGCTTTGCCACGGCGCCACAGCGGTGCCATCGCGTCACCGCGCCCGGTGACCATCAGGAGACGAAATGACTGAGGAGCGCGTCGAGCATCTGCTCGCCGAAGTACAGGATGAGTTCGGCGTGATTCGCGTGCTGGAAGTGGCCGATTACCGCTTTCTCGAGTTCGGCGATGCGATCGAGCAGAGCTGCGTGTTCACCGCCGACCCGAGCTGGCTGGAGTACGACTACACCCGCGCGATGCTGATCGGCGCGCTGTGCCACGAGCAGCCGGAGAGTGCGCTGTTTCTCGGTTTGGGCGCCGGCACGCTGACCCAGGCTTGCCTGAAGTTTCTGCCGCTGGAAGACGTCGAAGCCATCGAACTGCGCCCGGACGTGCCGCGCCTGGCCATCGAATATCTCGGTCTGGATGATGATCCGCGTTTGTACATCCGCGTCGGCGATGCGCTGGAATTGCTGCCGACTGCCGAGCCGGCGGATCTGATTTTCGTCGACCTCTATACCGATGTCGGTCCCGGTGTCGGGCATCTGGCCTGGAGTTTTCTCGGCGATTGTCAGAAGCGCCTGAATCCGGGCGGCTGGCTGGTGATCAACCAGTGGGCCACCGACGATGGCAAACCGCTGGGCGCGGCGTTGTTGCGCGGGCTCTATCACCGGCATTACTGGGAGTTGCCGGTGAAGGAGGGCAACGTGATTCTGATCGTTCCGGCGGATCTCGATCAGGCGCTGGACATGCAGGCGCTGACCCAGCGGGCCGAAGCGCTGGCGCCGCAGCTGGGTTATTCGTTGCAGTCGTTGATCAACGCGATTCGCCCGGCGACCTGAGCCGGCAGGACCGCCCCCTTCGCGAGCAGGCTCGCTCCCACATTTGAAATGCGTTCTACCTGTGGGAGCGAGCCTGCTCGCGAAAAGGCCCTGACAGGCAGCAGAATCTTCAGATGCCTTTGAAGATCCCCGGACGCCGCTCCACCAACGACCGCACCCCCTCCCGGGCATCCTCAGTGGCGAGCAACTTCTTCACCAGCGCCGGTAACGCCTGCGCCGCCGCTGTCTCCCCCTCATAGCGCGCCTGTCGCGCTGACATCAAGGTCGCCTGCACCCCCAGCGGCGCCTGCCGGGCAATCCGTTCGGCCAGCTCGATCGCGCGGGGCAGCAAATCTTCGCTGGCCATCACTTCCTGCACCAGGCCCAGATGCAACGCATCGTGGGCATCAAATTCATCGCCAGTGAGCAACCAGCGCATCGCATTGCCCCAGCCGGCAATCTGCTGGAAACGCAAAGTCGCGCCGCCAAACGGAAAGATCCCACGCTGCACTTCCATCTGCGCGAAGCGGGTATTGCTCGCGCACAGGTTGATGTCCGCCGCCAGCATCAGCTCGATGCCGATGGTCAGGCAGTAACCCTGCGCGGCGACGATGACCGGTTTGCTCACTCTCGGGCCGACGAAAACACCCCAGGGATCGCAACCGCCGCTCGGAACCTGCCAGCCTTCGGCCAGGGCTGCGCTGGCATTGACCAGATCGAGCCCGGCGGTGAAGTGCTCGCCATGGCCGAACACCACGGCGACCCGCGCTTCGCGGTCGGCTTCGAATTCGCCGTAGGCCAGGCTCAGGTCGTTGAGCAGGTCGATATCGAAAGCGTTGCGCTTGGCCGCCCGATCGAGGCCGATCAAGTGCACATGACCACGACGTTCTCGGCTGACGCGGCCGGCGCAGGGCTGATTCATGGCTAAATCCTCAAGCGGGAAGGGCGGGTGCGCGGCGCTTTGCCGCAGGTCGGTGAACCGTTTAAGCGTCATCGCCCGCAGGGCCGGGCCTTTGCAAAATAGACCGTTGCGCGATTATCCGCAAAACCCCGTTACACGGCGGTGACACACGGATAAGGGCCACAAAAAAAGCTCCCTTTTCGGGCGAAATCCGGTATAGTGCGCGCCGGCCTTTAACCGGGCCGCGTTTAGGTAGCGCATTTCCCGAAGTCAGCTTCGGCTGCACGTCCGCATTGCGGGCTCTTCCTTGACGATTCATCTTCATTCATTCGTTTTCGCAAATCCCCGCCGACAAAGCTGCCAGGGCGACTCTTGAGTCTCAACACGGCATGCGCAGCTTTGGAGCATGGGTCTTTGCGGATGCACTTAGAGGCAGACCCATGACCCAGGAAACCGGCGGATTCGCCGCTTTTAATCTCAACCCGAATATTCTTGCAGCCGTCGCAGCGACTGGCTACGAAGAGCCTTCGGCGATTCAGCAGCAATCGATCCCGATCATCATGGCCGGCCAGGACATGATTGGCCAGGCGCAAACCGGTACCGGTAAAACCGCCGCGTTCGCACTGCCTATTCTGCACCGCATCGATCCTGCCAAGCGCGAACCGCAAGCCCTGATCCTGGCGCCAACCCGAGAGTTGGCGCTGCAAGTAGCAACCGCTTTTGAAACCTACGCCAAGCAAATGCCAGGCGTCACCGTCGTGGCTGTCTACGGCGGCGCGCCGATGGGCCCGCAACTCAAGGCAATCCGTAATGGCGCACAGATTGTTGTCGCTACTCCGGGTCGTCTGTGCGACCACCTGCGTCGCGACGAGAAAGTCCTGTCGACCGTGAACCATCTGGTTCTCGACGAAGCTGACGAAATGTTGAAGCTGGGCTTTATGGATGACCTGGAAGTCATCTTCAAGGCTCTGCCATCGACCCGCCAGACCGTGCTGTTCTCGGCGACCCTGCCGCAGTCGATCCGCGCCATTGCCGAACGCCACCTGCGCGATCCGCAACACGTCAAGATCCAGACCAAGACCCAGACCGTTACCGCGATCGAACAGGCTCACCTGTTGGTTCACGCTGACCAGAAAACCTCGGCCGTACTCAGCCTGCTGGAAGTCGAAGACTTCGACGCGCTGATCATGTTCGTGCGCACCAAGCAAGCGACCCTGGACCTGGCCAGCGCCCTCGACGCCAAAGGCTACAAAGCCGCCGCGTTGAACGGTGATATCGCCCAGAACCAGCGTGAGCGCGTGATCGACTCGCTCAAGGATGGTCGTCTGGACATCGTTGTCGCCACCGACGTTGCTGCCCGTGGTCTGGACGTTCCGCGCATCACTCACGTATTCAACGTTGACATGCCGTACGACCCGGAATCCTACGTGCACCGTATCGGCCGTACCGGCCGTGCCGGTCGCGAAGGTCGTGCACTGCTGCTGGTGACTCCACGTGAGCGCCGCATGCTGCAAGTGATCGAGCGCGTAACCGGTCAGAAAGTTGCCGAAGTACGCCTGCCAGACGCTCAAGCCGTTCTCGATGCACGCATCAAGAAACTGACCAACAGCCTGTCGCCGCTGGTTGCTGATGCCGAATCGACTCACGGTGAGCTGCTTGATCGCCTGACTGCCGACATCGGTTGCACCCCGCGTGCACTGGCTGCTGCGCTGCTGCGCAAGGCTACCAACGGTCAAGCGCTGAACCTGGCCGCGATCGAGAAGGAACGTCCACTGGTGCCGAACAACGCACCGCGTGGCGACCGTCCTGAGCGTTCCGGTGACCGTCCTGATCGTGGTGACCGCGAGCGTCGCGCGCCAATGCCTTTGGGCGAAGGCCGCGCTCGTTGCCGTACCGCGCTGGGTGCGCGTGACGGTATCGCTGCGAAAAACCTGCTGGGCGCCATCCTCAACGAAGGCGGTCTGGCCCGTGAAGCGATCGGTCGCATCCAGGTGCGTGACAGCTTCAGCCTCGTCGAACTGCCGGAAGAAGGTCTGGAAAAGCTCCTGACCAAGCTGAAGGACACTCGCGTGGCTGGTAAGCAGCTCAAGCTGCGTCGCTACCGCGAAGATTGATCTGCCCTTGGGCTGATTGATCGAACATAAAAAATCCCCGACTGGTTCGGGGATTTTTTTTGCCTGTTCATTGGCTACCGTGGGAGCGAGCCTGCTCGCGAAGGCCTCAACCGAAGCGATAAATATCCATGCCCAGCGCCCCCATCGTGAAACCCTGATGTGCCACGCTGAAAACCCCGCCCGCGCCGCGAGCAAAATACAACGGCAACAAATGCTCATCACTCGGGTGACTGCGCACCGCATTTGGCGCCTGCTGGCGATAATCATGCAGCGCCGTTTCATCGTCGGCCGCCAGTTTGTCGATCATCCAGTCACGAAAATCCCGCGCCCACGGTTCAATGCTTTCCGGGCCGGCATGCCAGTCCAGCTCCCGGAGGTTGTGGGTGATGCTGCCGGAGCCGATCAACAGAATGCCGTGTTCGCGCAGGCTCGCCAGTGCACGGCCAACCCGCGTCTGTAAGGTCGGTCCGCCGCGACTCGGCAGCGAAACCTGCACCACCGGAATGTCGGCTTGCGGATACATCAACGACAGCGGCACCCAGACACCATGATCGAACGGTCGTTGCGGATCGAGCCGCGCCGGCAAGTCATGGGCGTTCAGCAGTTCAGCCACTTCGGCGGCCAGATGCGGATTGCCCGGTGCCGGGTACTGCACTTCAAACAGCGCACGGGGGAAACCGCCGAAGTCGTGCCAGGTTTCCGGATGCGGGTGGCTGCTGACCAGCAGTTCCTGGCTTTCCCAGTGCGCCGAGACGATGACGATGGCTTTGGGGCGCGGCAGTTCAGCGGCCAGTCGCGCCAGTGCCGGGCCGCTGGCACCGGGCTCCAGCGCCAGCATCGGTGAACCGTGGGAGATAAACAGGCTGGGCAACATGGACGGGCTCCTGAGCGCTAAGATGAGCCATCTTCAGTCAAATCATCGATCTGAATCCAATATAAGTTTCTGCGGTTTTTCATCGGTTTTTCGGGAGTGATCCATGCAGCCTGAGTTTTGGTACAAGAAATGGGATTCGAACCAGATCGGCTTTCATCAGGCCGAGGCCAACCCGTATTTGCAGCGCTATTGGCCGGAGCTGGCGATTGCACCGTCGGCACGCGTGCTGGTGCCGCTGTGCGGCAAGAGTCTGGACCTGCTCTGGCTTGCCGGGCAGGGACATCAGGTGCTTGGAGTGGAGCTAGCGGAAAAGGCTGTCGAGGAGTTTTTCAGCGATCATCAATTGCAGCCGCAGATCAGCGAGAAGGGCGCATTCAAGGTTTATCGCTGTGATGCCATCGAACTGTGGTGCGGGGATTTTTTCGCGCTGACGGCAGAGGATGTTGCCGGTTGCACGGCGCTGTACGACCGCGCCGCGCTGATTGCCTTGCCGGACGCCATGCGTCAGCACTACGCGGCGCATCTGCAGCAGTTGCTGGCGCCGGAGGTGAAAGGGCTGGTGATTACCCTGGATTACGATCAGACGCAGATTCCCGGGCCGCCGTTTGCGGTGAATGATGATGAGGTGCAGCGGTTGCTCGGCCAGGGTTGGCAGCTGGAGAAACTGGAAGAGCGGGATATTCTGGCTGAGAGCCCCAAGTTTCAGCAGGGCGGGGTTGAGTGGTTGGTGGAGAGGGTTCATCAGGTTTCTTCCAGATAGTTTTCTGTCAGCAGCTCCGGCGTCTTCGCGAGCAGGCTCGCTCCCACAGTGGGATGCATTCCAAAGGTGGGAGCGAGCC
>NZ_JASCPT010000193.1:0-7023 GCF_029959775.1 Pseudomonas sp. PS01270
TGGGGGGGGGTCATTCATATCCAACCGTGCCTCACGGCACCCCTCCCGACGCTGGCTCGCTCCCACAAATGAAATTCGGTCTGGACAGAAATTTTCGGCACGACCAAGGCTCCCTGTGGGAGCGAGCCTGCTCGCGAAGGCGTCAGTTCAGTCGACGCGTTGCCCTCAGATCACCTCCCAACCACCCCCCAACGCTTTGTACAAGGCAATGCTCGCCTGCAATCGCGACAGGCGCAGTTGTACGTTGAGGTCTTGCGCCGCATACAGCGTGCGCTGGGTTTGCAGGACGGTGAGCAGGTCTTCGGCGCCGGCCTGGTAGCGACTCTGGGCGATGTCGAAGGCGGTTTGTGCCTGGTTCAGTTCTTCGCTTTGCCATTGCCGTTGTTCGTCGAGGCCACGAATGCTGCTGAGGGCTTTTTCGACGTCGGCGAAGCCGTTGATGATTGCCCCGCGATAGGTCTCCAGCAATTCGTCCTGCCGCGCCTTGGCCTTGTCGCGTTCGGCGCTGAGGCGGCCGTTGTTGAAGATCGGCGCGGTCAGCCCCGAGGACAGGTTGTAGAACGTCGTGCGCAGCAAATCGGCGGCCAGATCGGCGCCGCTGCCGAGGCTGGCGGTCAGGGTGATTTTCGGCAGCATCGCGGCGCGGGCGACGGTGACATCAGCCTGGGCTGCCGCAAGCTTGGCCTCGGCGCTGGCAATGTCCGGACGCCGACTCAGCAAGTCGCTCGGCACGCCGCTGGCGATGTCCGGCCAGTGCAATTGGCCGAAGGATTGTGTGGGCAACGGTAACGTTTGCACTGGTTGGCCGAGCAGGGCGGCGAGGCTGATCAGTGCTTCGCGGGCCTGTTGTTGCACCAGCGGCAGGCGACGCTGTTGTTCGGCCACCAGGCTTTTCTGCTGGGCCAGTTCCAGCGCGGTGGCGCTGCCGGCGTCGAAGCGGGTCTGCACCAGCTGCAGCACATTCTGCGCATTTTTCAGATTGAGTTCGGCAATGCGCGCCTGCTCACGCAAGGCCAGGGCCTGGGTGTAACTGTTGGCGACGCCGCTGAGCAAGGTCAGCTCGACGGTGGCGCGATCGAATTCGCTGGCCTGCACGCCGAACACCGCACTGTCGCGGGCGGCACGCTTGCCGCCCCAGAAATCGATTTCGTAACTGGCGCTGAGCTCGGCATCGTAATAGTCCAGCGAGCGATTCTCGGGACTGACATCCAATTGGCTGTAGCCCTTGCCGTGGATCAGTTTCTGCCGATTGGCATTCAGCCCGGCCTTGAGTTCCGGCAGCAGCGGGGCGCCGGCAATGGTTGCGCTGGCCTCGGCCTGTCTGACCCGCGCCACGGCGGCGGCGAGGTCGTAGCTGCCCAGCCGCGCCTGTTCCACCAGTCGCTCCAGCTCGGGGCTGCCGAATTGCGTCCACCATTGCCGATTGCTCTGCAGCGCGCCGGGGGTGTCGGCGGACTGCCACGCGCTCGGTGGCTGCACGCCGCTGTCCAGGCGCGGCGCCGGGCTGCTGCAGGCCGCCAGCAACAGGCTGGCGGCGAGGAAGGTCAGTCGCACTTTCATAGGTCGATCATTCACTGGTAAGGGCCGTGACCGGGTCAAGCCGGGCAGCTTTGCGGGCCGGCATGAAGCCGAAAATGACGCCGGTGACCAGCGCACAGGCAAACGCACCGGTCACCGCCAGCCCTTGAAAGGCGATCGCCACGCCGCTGAGCAACAACACGCCGCCAACCAGCAGCGCCAGGCCGATTCCGGCGATTCCGCCGACCACCGAGAGCATCAGCGCTTCGGTGAGAAACTGACGGAGGATGTCGCGCTGACGGGCGCCGGTGGCCATGCGAATACCGATCTCGCGGGTACGTTCGCGTACGGTCATGAGCATGATGTTCATCACGCCGATACCGCCGACCAGCAGGGAAATCGCCGCAATTGCCCCCAGCATCAGCGACAGCGTGCCTTGCGTGCGCGCTTCGGCCTGGATCATCGCGGCATTGTTGGTCAGCTCGAAATCCCTCTTGCCGTGGTGCCGACGCAACATTGCCTGTTCGATGGCCTGTTCGGCGTCCTTGACCTTGCGCGCATCCTTGGCCGCGATGACCACGTATTGCGGATTGCGGCTGCCGAACAGGCGCGTGCTCGCCGCCGAATACGGCACGGCGATGCGGTTGTCGCTATCGGAGTCGCCGGAGCTGGCGCCTTTTTCCGCAAGCACGCCAAGGATCTGGAACGGCACGTTTTCGATGAGGATGTATTGGCCGATGGGGTCGTCGACATCCTTGAGCAACTTGTCGCGGACCTTGGTGCCGATCACCGCGACGGCGGCGGCGCTGTCCTCGTCGGCCTGGGTGAAGTAGCTGCCCTGGATCACCGGCCAGTTGAAAATCTGCGGAAAGTTGGTGTCATTGCCGCCGACGTAGCTGCTGTGGTCGGCGTTGCCAAAGCGCACCGCGGCGGTCGAGCCGTTGACCGGCATGATGCGCTCCACCTGGGGCAGGGCGGACAGTTCGGCGACGTCGTCGAGGGTGATGATGCCCTCCGGCGTACGCGGGTTCGGCGCCGAGCCGCTGAGGTAAATGATGTTCGAGCCGAACGCACCCATTTGCGCCATGACCTGACGCTTGCTGCCTTCGCCGACGGCGAGCATGACCACCACCGAGGCCACGCCAATGACGATGCCCAGCAGGGTCAGCGCCGTGCGAAAGCGGTTGATCCACATCACCCGCCACGCCGCTTGTACAGCGTCGAGCAGTTCACCTTTCCAGGCGCCGGTCTGGCTGCTGCCGTTGCTCAGGCGCTGGCGCAGGTCGACCGCTTGCAACGCGCCGGGATTGGCCGCAGGCGGCGCGCACGCGTACTCGGCGCTGTCGCTGATGATCAGGCCGTCGCGGATTTCGATGATGCGTTTGGCCCGTTGCGCCACTTCGCGGTCGTGGGTGATGAGGATCACCACATGACCCTGATCGGCGAGTTCGTCGAGCAGGCTCATGACCTCGGCGCCGCTGTGGCTGTCGAGGGCGCCGGTCGGCTCGTCGGCGAGGATGATATGGCCGCCATTCATCAGCGCACGGGCGATCGACACCCGCTGTTGCTGGCCGCCGGAAAGCTGATGCGGACGATTGCCGGTGCGAGTGCCGAGGCCAAGACGTTGCAGCAGCGCGTGAGCTCGGGCATGCCGCTCGGCGGCCGGGGTGCCGGCGTAGATCGCTGGCATCTCAACGTTTTCCTGGGCCGAGCCGGAGGGAATCAGGTGGTAGCCCTGAAAGACAAAACCGAAGGCTTCGCGGCGCAGCCAGGCCAGTTCATCGCTGTCCAGATGCGCGACATTTTCCCCGGCGAACAGATACTCGCCGCTGGTGGGACGGTCGAGGCAACCGAGGATATTCATCAGCGTCGATTTGCCCGAACCGGAGGCGCCGACAATCGCAACGAACTCGCCGGCATGGATCGACAGATCGATCCCGCGCAGCACTTCCACCAGCGGGCTGTCATCACCGCCATAGGCTTTGCGGATCTGCCGCAGGTCGATCAGGGGCGTGTGCATTCAGCCTCCATGACCAGTGGCCGGCGCGCTGAGAACATGCTCGCCCTCGGCCAGACCTTCGAGCACCTGGGTGCGCAGGCGATCGCTGATGCCGGTGCGTACTTCACGCGCCTGAATATCGCCGTTGGCAGCGACGATCTGCGCCCGCTGCCACTGCGGACGCGAACCCGGTTGCAGGGCGGCAGTCGGCACGGTCAAAGTGTCTTGCGCCTGTTGCGCGACAAAGAACACCTGGGCGGTCATGTCGGTCATCAGGCTGTTGTCGGCGTTATCGACATCGAGCAGCACGGTGTACAGCACCACCCGTTCGCTGCCACTGCGACCACTGTTGGGGCTGCCGCCCTGGTTCTGTTCAAGCGGACGCGGCGGCACCGGCAGGATCTGCCGCACGGTGCTGCTCCAGCGCCGAGTGCCGCCGCTGAGGGTGGTGAAGTAGGCGCTCATGCCGGGTTTGACGTGGCCGATGTCGGCCTCTGAAACCTCGGCCCACACCGTCATCGGCGACAGCCGGGCGATGCGCAGGATCAGCGGGGTCTGTTGTTGCGCGTTGAGGGTCTGGCCTTCCCGCGCACCGACGGCGACCACGGTGCCGCTCATCGGCGCATAGATGCGCGTGTAACCGAGTTCCGCCTCGTCACTGCGCAGGCTGGCCTGGGCCTGACGGATCTGCGCCTGGAACATGTCGATCCGCGCCTGGGTTGCGCGAACCTCGGCGCGCGCAGTCTGCACGTCTTCTTCGCGGGTGGCGCCACCGGCGGCGAGTTTCTGCTGGCGCTGGTATTTCTGCTGCGCCAGATCGTGCTGGGCGCGTTGCTCCTGCAGCTGCGCCTTGAGGTTTTCGATGGAAAAACGCCCGGCATCGAGCTTGGCTTTCTGTGTCGACGGGTCGATTTCCACCAGCAACTGGCCTTCCTTGACCGTATCGCCGGCCTCGACGTGAATCTTCTGAATCTGCCCCGAAGCCTGTGCGCCGACATCCACATAGCGGCGCGGCTGCAAGGTGCCGAGCGCCGTCACGCTGTTTTCGATATCGCCGCGGCTGACCTGCACAGTGGCAACGGCGTCGCGACCGGGTGGCAAGACTTGCCAGGCAGCGACGGCGATCACGGGAATCAGACAGAGGGCGGCAAACAGCGCGCGACGGGCGGGGCGGGGACGATTCATGCAGGGTTCCGGCCAGTGGTTGCGGCCCGTCGCAAGGCACGACAGACACAGGGGCTGTCCTGTAAACGAGGCATGGGCGACGGAATTTAGCCGCAGACACATCGAGTTACCGGACGCCGGGCCACGACTATTTGTCCGGGATATGGAATCAACTCTTTAAATCTATATGAGAATTACTATAAATTACGTACCTCAAGTTGCCACTATCTTGCTACTGCGTGATTCGCAGGTCTGATCAGTGCGCTCAAGGACAGAAACGGCATCGATGCGGTCGGGAGTCATGTTGGAAAACTACTATCGTGAGCTGGTGTGTTTCCTCAACGCCAGACTGGGCAACCGTCAGGTCGCCGAGGATGTGGTGCATGACGCCTATGTACGGGTGCTGGAGCGCTCCAGCGAGGTGCCGATCGAACAACCCCGGGCCTTCCTTTATCGCACCGCGTTGAACCTGGTTATCGACGATCACCGCCGCAACGCGCTGCGCCAGGTCGAATCGCTGGACGTGCTGGATAACGAAGAGCGCTATTTCACCCCGTCCCCCCACGGCACCCTCGATCACGGCCAGCGTCTGGAAATGCTCCAGCGCGCACTGGCCGAGTTGCCGCCGCTGTGCCGCGACAGTTTTCTGCTGCGCAAGATCGAAGGAATGTCCCATCCGGAAATCGCTCAGACCCTCGGCATCTCCCGGGCGCTGGTGGAAAAACACATCGTCAACGCCATGAAGCATTGCCGCCTGCGCATCCAGCAATGGGATGGCCAGTGAGCCGCGCCGGTTAAATTTCCTTTCATCGTCCTCGTTCCTACTCAACAGACGACCTGCTGACCTGATTCAGGCCGGTCAGGCCACCCAGGCTTTATTTCCCCGCGTTGAGGGGTTCATCCAGAGGACACTGGAAATGACACAGGCAATTGCATCGCCCATCGTTCACGACCTGATCGGCGTCGGTTTCGGCCCTTCGAACCTGGCACTGGCCATCGCCCTGCAAGAGCGGGGCCGGATCCAGGGCGAACTGGATGTGCTGTTCCTCGACAAGCAGGCCACCTACAGCTGGCACGGCAACACCTTGTCGACGCAGAGCGAGTTGCAGATCTCCTTCCTCAAGGACCTGGTGACCCTGCGCAATCCGACCAGCCCTTACTCGTTCGTCAACTACCTCAAGCACCACGGGCGTCTGGTCGACTTCATCAACCTCGGCACCTTTTATCCATGCCGCATGGAGTACAACGACTACCTGCGCTGGGTGGCCGGGCAGTTCACCGCGCAGAGCCGTTATGGCGAAGAAGTGCAGTTCATCGAACCGGTATTGCACAACCAGCAGGTTGAAGCGTTGCGGGTGATTTCCCGGGGCAGCGACGGCCAGCAATTCGTGCGTACCACGCGTTCGGTGGTGGTCAGCGCTGGCGGCACACCGCGCATTCCAGAGGCGTTCAAGGCGCTGAATGGCGATCATCGGGTGTTCCACCATTCGCAGTATCTGTCGCAAATGGCCAGGCAGCCGTGCGTAAACAACCAACCGATGAGCATCGCCATCATCGGCGGCGGGCAGAGCGCGGCGGAAGCCTTTATCGACCTGAACGATTCATTCCCGTCGGTGCAGGTCGACATGATCCTGCGCGGCTCGGCCTTGAAGCCTGCGGACGACAGCCCATTCGTCAACGAAGTGTTCTCGCCGGAATTCACTGATCTGGTGTTCCAGCAGAACAGCGTCGAGCGCGAGCGTCTGGTCAACGAGTACCACAACACCAACTATTCGGTGGTCGACATCGACCTGATCGAACGCATCTACGGCATCTTCTATCGGCAGAAGGTTTCCGGGATTGCCCGCCATGCCTTCCGCACCCTGACCACCGTCGAGAGTGCCACTGCCACGGCAAACGGTATCGAACTGGCAGTGCGCAACAATGCCACCGGCGAAGTCACGGTGCGAATCTATGACGCCGTGGTGCTGGCCACCGGTTACGAGCGGCAGATGCACCGCAAGTTGCTCGCGCCGCTGGAGGAATACCTCGGCGAATTCGAAGTCGATCGCAACTACAAACTGATCACCGACGAGCGCTGCAAGGCCGGCATATATATGCAGGGCTTCTGCCAGGCCAGCCATGGCCTGAGCGATACGCTGCTGTCGGTGCTGCCGATTCGCGCCGATGAAATCGCTGGCTCGTTGTACGAGCATGGCAAACAGCGCGGGCACAGCCGTTCCGTGGCGGAGCTGTTGTTGGCGACTGCCAGCTGAATCTGCATTGTCTGACATATCGCCTTCGCGAGCAGGCTCGCTCCCACAATGGTTCTGTGAACGCAGGCCAGAATGTGGGAGCGAGCC
>NZ_JASCPT010000194.1:0-6877 GCF_029959775.1 Pseudomonas sp. PS01270
GTGTTGACGAAGGTGGCTCGGATCGTCTGCACGAACGCCGTGTTGCCGAAGGTGGTTCGGATCGTCTGATTGAACGCCGTGTTGCTGAAGGTGGCTCGGATCGTCTGATCGAACGCCGTGTTGCTGAAGGTGGTTCGGATCGTCTGATCGAACGCCGTGTTGCCTGATGCATGACTGCAAGCGCAACACCGCAGAGAAACCCGGCTCCCGCAGCCGGGTTTTTTATGTCTGCGTGTTTTATCCGGCCTTGGCCATGCAGCGCTTGTAACGCTCGTCCACGCGCTTGGCGAACCAGGCTGTGGTGAGTTTGCGGGTGATCTTCGGACTCTGCAGCACAATCCCCGGCAATACCGCGCGCGGTAACGCCTTGCCTTCGGCCCGCTCCGCCAGTTCGAACACGCGCTGATAGAGTTTGGTCTCTTCGAATTCCAGGGTTTTGCCTTTCTCCAGTTGATCGCGAATCGTCGGGTTGCGCATGCCCAGCGACTTGCCGAGGGTGCGCACCGCCAGTTCGGTACTGCCGGGCATGATCGAGTCGTAGCGAATCAAGTCGCCGTCCAGGGTCAGGGGGATGCCGGACGCGCGGCTGACCGCATTCTGAAACGCGGCATTGCGACTGGCGTACCAGCCGGCGTTGAAATCGGCGAAGCGATACAGCGGCTCGCGGTAATTCACCGGATAGCCGAGCAAATGGGCGATGCCGAAATACATGCCGCCGCGCCGGCTGAACACTTCACGACGAATCGTGCCGTCCACCGGGTACGGGTAATCCTTGGCGTGCTCCTCGGCGAATTCGATGCTGACCTGCATCGGCCCGCCGGTGTGCACCGGGTTGAAGCCGCCGAACAGCGTGCGGCCCATCGGCACCATGCCGATGAAGTCATCGAAAATCGCGCTCAGCTCTTTCTCACTGCGCGCCGCATTCAGACGCTCGCTGTAGGTCTTGCCGTTGGGCGAGCGCACTTGCAGAGCGCCGCTGACCAGCAGGCTGGGGATGTGCACCTTGGCGGCGCGGCGGTCGATTTCGTCGCGGGCGATCTTGCCCAGGCCGGGCACCGTCGGGTCGGCCTGGAAAGTCGATTCCTGCTCGGCCACGGCCAGTACCGAACACAGATTCTGCGTGGTGGTGTTGATGCCCTGTGCGGCGAACGCGGCGTAGATGTCCGTGGCCCAGCCCTGACGGTCGGCAGTTTTCGCCGGCAACAGCCGAACAATTTCAGCCTTCACTTCGGCCGGCGGACGCGGCGCCGGTTCGTTGCTGCGCTGGCTGGCGCAACCGGCGAGCAGCAGCACGGCGCCGAGAGTAATGAGTAATCGCATGTTGCTCCATCCAATCAAATTAGCCACAACACCATACACAACCCCCGTAGGAGCTGCCGCAGGCTGCGATCTTTTGATCTTGCTTTTTGCAGATCAGATCAAGATCAAAAGATCGCAGCCTTCGGCAGCTCCTACACGCTGATGACAAACTGATTGCAAAACGTTACTGCGAAACCCTATCATTCGTGCCTGGAGTCGCATTAGCGCAAGGAGTTCCGCGCCGCCCTTATTTTTTCATTGGCCGTTCGCCTCCAGGTATCCGACATGCCCGCTTCAGCTCGACTCGGCGCTCCATTTCGCCCGACTTTGCTTGCCCTGCTGTGCTCCCTGACCGTCACCGCTCACGCTGCTGAACAAAACAGCAAAGCGCTGGTGCTCGACGACGTCAACGTCAATGCCCAGGCGCCTGCGCCCAACGCCCTGCCCCCGGTCTACGCTGGCGGTCAGGTTGCGCGCGGCGGCCAGTTGGGCGTGCTCGGCAATCAGGACATGATGGATGTGCCGTTCAGCGCAGCGTCCTACACCGAGCAATTGATCCAGGATCAGCAGGCGGAAAACGTCGCCGACGTGCTGCTCAACGATTCTTCCGTGCGCCAGGCCTCGGGCTTCTCCAATCAGGCGCAGGTCTTCATGATTCGCGGCCTGCCGCTCAATGGCGATGATATTTCCTATAACGGCCTGTACGGCGTATTGCCCCGGCAGATCATTTCCACCGATGCGCTGGAGCGCGTGGAAGTGTTCAAAGGCCCCAACGCTTTCATCAACGGCGTAACGCCGACCGGTTCCGGCATCGGCGGCGGCGTCAACCTGCAACCCAAGCGTGCCGGCGACGTGCCGCTGCGTCGTTACACCACCGACATCAACAGCGAAGGCCGCATCGGTCATCACTTCGATATCGGCCAGCGTTTCGGTGAAGACAACCGCTTCGGCGCGCGGGTCAACCTGTCGCAGCGCGAAGGCGACACCGGCATCGATCACGAGAACCAGCGCTCGAAACTGTTCGCCATCGGCCTGGATTATCGCGGCGATGCGCTGCGGGTGTCCGGCGACTTTGCCTATCAGAAGGAACGCGTCAACGGCGGCCGCAGCTCGGTCAACCTCGGCACTGCCACGCACATCCCGGACGCGCCATCGGCGGACACCAACTACGCGCCGAAATGGGGTTACACCGACATCGAAGACACCTTCGGCATGCTCCGCGCCGAGTACGACCTCAACGACAACTGGACCGCCTACGCCGCCGGTGGCGCCAAGCACACCCGTGAAGTCGGCCGGTACAACTCGACCACGCTGGTCGGCAACAGCGGCGCCTCGTTCACCACTGGCTCGTTCGTCCCGCATGACGAGGACAACACCAGCGTCATGGCCGGTCTCAATGGCAAGTTCAACACCGGCCCGGTCAGCCACAAGCTGAATTTCGGCCTGACCGGGATCTGGGCCGAGCAGCGCAGTGCTTATGACTTCGACCTGACCCGCTACTCGAACAACATCTATCACCCGATCACTACCCCAGCGCCGGTAGGTAATTTCGCCGGTGGCGATCTCAACGATCCAGGCATCGTCGGCAAGACCTTCAACCGCAGTGTGGCGATTTCCGACACCCTCGGGTTCTTCGATGATCGCCTGCTGATCACCGCCGGTCTGCGTCGTCAGCAACTGGTGGTGCAGGGTTACAGCTACGCCAGCTACGGCAGCGGCCCGCGCTCGTCGAGCTACGACGAATCGATCACCACGCCGGTGTACGGCATCGTGTTCAAGCCGTGGGAGCATGTGTCGTTCTACGCCAACCATATCGAAGGCCTGGCCCAGGGACCGACCTCGCCGACCAGCTCCGGCGGTTTCCGCGTCACCAACGGCAACGAGGTTTACGCACCGAAGCGCTCCAAGCAGACCGAGCTGGGCGTTAAGGTCGACATGGGCACCTACGGCGCGAGCCTGGGCGTTTATCGCATCGAACAGCCGAGCGACGGCTACTGCGAAATCAACAGCGCTACCACTTGCACCTACGTGCGCGAAGGCGAGCAGATCAACAAAGGCGTGGAGATGAACGTGTTCGGCGAGCCGATCGACGGCCTGCGCCTGATCAGCGGCCTGACCCTGATGGATACCGAACTGAAAAACACCCTCAACGGCGCCAACGACGGTAACCACGCCATCGGCGTGCCGACCTTCCAGTTCAACGCTGGCGTGGATTGGGACGTGCCAGGCCTGCAAGGCGTTGCGCTGAACGCGCGGATGCTGCGCACCGGCGGGCAATACGCCGACGCAGCGAACAACCTCAGCCTGCCGACCTGGAACCGCTTCGACGCGGGCGCGCGCTATGCGTTCAAGGTGTCGGAGAAGGATGTGACCGTGCGGTTCGGTGTTGAGAACCTGGCGAACAAAAAGTACTGGGAATCGGCTCAGGGCGGCTACCTGACCCAGGGCGAACCGCGAGTGGCGAAGTTGTCGGGGACGATCGACTTCTAAGCGTCATCGCGTCATAAAAAAGGCCCCCCAGCTTCACGGTTGCGGGGCCTTTCTGGTTTTTGTGGTGCTTGATCCGGCCTCTTCGCGAGCAGGCTCGCTCCCACAGGGGTACGAGGTGCGGCTTAGATCCCGGCGAGTGCCAGATCCATCGCAAAGTAAGTGAAGATCAGATCCGCCCCTGCACGCTTGATTGCGCCAAGGCTTTCGCGGACCACGCGATCCTCATCGATCGCCCCGGCCTGGGCGCCGAACTTGATCATCGCGTACTCGCCGCTGACCTGATACGCCGCCAGAGGCAGGTTCGAGGCCTGGCGGATGTCGCGGATGATGTCGAGGTAAGCGCCGGCCGGTTTGACCATCAGCGCATCGGCGCCTTCCTGTTCATCGAGCAGCGATTCGCGCAGGGCTTCGCGGCGGTTCATCGGGTTCATCTGATAGCTTTTGCGATCGCCCTTGAGCGCACTGCCGCCAGCCTCGCGGAACGGGCCGTACAGTGCCGAAGCGAATTTGGTCGAGTAGGCCATGATCGGAATCTGCGTGAAGCCGGCGGCGTCGAGCGCCTGGCGAATCGCGCGCACCTGGCCGTCCATTGCTGCCGACGGTGCGATCACGTCAGCCCCGGCGCGGGCGGCGGCCACGGCTTGTTTGCCGAGGTTGATCAGGGTCTGGTCGTTGTCGACTTCGTGGTTGTGCATCACGCCGCAATGGCCGTGATCGGTGTACTCGCAGAAGCAGGTGTCGGACATCACGATCATTTCCGGCACGGCGTCCTTGGCAATGCGCGACATGCGCGAGACCAGACCGTCTTCGCGCCAAGTGTCACTACCGTTGGCATCGAGATGATGGGACACGCCAAAAGTCATCACCGACTTGATGCCGGCACGGGCATAGCGCTCGATTTCGCTGGCCAGTTTGCGCTCGGGAATGCGCTGCACGCCGGGCATGCTGGTGATCGGCACGAAGTCGTCGATGTCTTCCTCGACGAAGATCGGCAGGACCAGATCGTTCAGGCTGAACTCGGTTTCCTGGAACAGACTGCGCAGGCTCGCATTGCGGCGCAGACGGCGGGGACGTGCTTCGGGGAACTGACTGGACATGGGGTCTTTCCTGAAAACAGCGGATGAGACGAAAGTCGTAGGGGGCGAAGCTTATGCCTTGCGGCGGGTGCGGGACAAACCTGGATCAATCAAGAGAGCGTTACCGGGCTTGTAATAATCCTGCATGTACATTTCAAATTCCTGTGGGAGCTGGCTTGCCAGCGATGGCGGCAGGTCAGTCACCAATGATGTTGACTGTGCTGGCTTCATCGCTGGCAAGCCAGCTCCCACAGGGGGCATGTGTACAACTGAAAGTCAGGACGGGATGGTCAGGCCACGAATAACCGCCGGGCGAGCCAGAAACCGCTCCAGCACCCGTGTGACATTGGGGAAACTTTGAATACCGACCAGATCCCCGGCCTCATAGAAGCCAAGCAGATTGCGCACCCACGGGAACGTGGCGATGTCGGCGATGGTGTAACGCTCGCCCATGATCCAGTCGCGGCCTTCGAGGCGGGTGTTGAGTACATTCAGCAGGCGTTTGCTCTCCTCGACATAACGATCACGCGGACGCTTGTCCTCGTAATCCTTGCCGGCAAATTTGTTGAAGAAACCGAGCTGGCCGAACATCGGGCCGATGCCGCCCATCTGCCACATCAGCCATTGGATGGTCTCGTAGCGCAGCGCGCCTTCCTGAGCGAGCAACTGGCCGCTCTTGTCGGCCAGATAAATCAGGATCGCGCCGGATTCGAACAGCGGCAGCGGTTTATCTTCCGGGCCATGCGGGTCGAGGATCGCCGGGATCTTGTTGTTCGGATTCAGCGAAAGAAACTCTGCCGAAGTCTGGTCGTTGGTGTCGAAACCGACGCGGTGCGGCTCGTACGGCAGGCCGATCTCTTCGAGCATGATCGACACTTTGACGCCGTTGGGAGTCGGCAGGGAGTAGAGCTGAATCCAGTCCGGGAACTGCGCCGGCCATTTCTGAGTAATCGGGAATGCAGACAGATCGGTCATTGGAAGCATCCAGTCACAAATTGAAAACCGATCATAAAGTAGGCCTGCCGCTGCGCCTACACGAACCGTAACATCCTGTCGCTAACCTGCCTGCATGCCCGCAAAGGTTGCCGCTAGAGTGCTGCGCACTGGCCTGGAACGAACCAAACGGCGTTACAGGACTCTGAGTTATGCCTTTCTCGCAGAGGAAGCTGTTCATGACAGGGAAACACCCGGTGCTGGGAGCCCGCGGTGCCAAGGTTTGTCAGCCTTAACCGATTTTGCTGAAGAACCCTCGAATTGATGACGAACCTGATGAGTTTCGCCAAACGCTTCAAACATCGCGCGTACGTGGCCCTGCCCTCCCTGCTGGCAGTCAGCGCGCTTTTTCTGTCTCTCGAATCCAGCGAAAGCCGCGCACAACCAGCGGACGGCACGCAGACGCTGGTATTCCTGCGCCACGCGGAAAAGCCCGAAGGCGGCCTCGGCCAGCTCAACTGCCAGGGCCTGAACCGCGCCATCGACCTGTCGACGCTGCTGCCGGAAAAATTCGGCAAGGCCGATTACGTATTCGCCGCCAACCCGACGCGCAACGTCGAGGAAGGCGAACTGGACAATTCCTACAGCTACATTCGTCCGCTGATGACCATCAGCCCGGCCGCGATCAAGCTCGGCCTGCCGGTGAACATCGAGTTCTCCGCCAACGACACCAGCGATCTGGCCCGCGAGCTGCTGGACGAGAAGTACCACAACTCGACGATCTACACCGCCTGGTCCCACGGTTATCTGCCGGATCTGATCAACAAGGTCGCCGGCAACGCAGTGGGCGAGCGGCAGAAGATCACCGATGACTGGGCCGGCGATGACTTCGACTCGCTGTATGTACTGACCCTGAAGTGGCACAACGGCAAGGCCAGTTTGCAGAGCCATGTCTACAAACAGGGGCTGGATAACGGCAAGGACACTTGCCCGACCTGAGTTTTGCAGCGCCTGACCTTACGTCTTCGCGAGCAGGCTCGCTCCCACAGGGAACCGCATTTCAACTGTGGGAGCGAGCC
>NZ_JASCPT010000195.1:0-6786 GCF_029959775.1 Pseudomonas sp. PS01270
GATCGATCCGGGCGCAGCGGCTCCGGTTTGCTTCGCTGCACCTCCTTCCGCTGTGTCTGGCTGCGCCAGACGGTCGCTGCGCTCCCACGCCCGGATCAATCCCTCCGCTCAGCCTTCCGACGTCGCCGGTGGATCAAGATCAAGAGCACTCGAGCTTGCGCTCATTGTTGAGTGGTGCGGCTTTGCCGCGGGCAGCTGCGCTGCTTTGCTTTTGCTTTTGTGGGAGCGAGCCTGCTCGCGATAGCGGTCTGGCGGCCAACCAATTTCGCCCAGATACCCACGATCCAACTGTAGGAGCCGCCGAAGGCTGCGATCTTTTGATCTGGCTTTTGCTTTGCTTCGGCTCTTGATCTTTTACCCCTTCGGCAGGCTTCGTTACGGGATCGACGCGGGGGTGGTAGCGCAGCGACCGTACGACCAGGTCTCTGAAAAGGTGACTCGCTGTAAGAGCAAAACCATAAGAAGCCGTTACCGCAGCAACGGATATTCGTCCAAACCCAAACCCCCAAAAAACAAAACCCCCGACAAACCAGAAGTCTGTCGGGGGTTTTCTTTTTTCTCGAGATATCAGGCGTCTCGCAACGCCTGATCTCAGCTCAGCTTATTGGCAAGCTTCGCAATCCGGCTCGTCAATCGCGCAAGCCTTCGGCACTGGCGCAGGACCTGCCGGAGCGGCCAGAACCGAATCGTCGCCGTGGTTGCCGCCGCTGGAAACAGCGTTCAGCTTACCGGTGTTGATGGTCGACTTCTCGGTGCTGGTCGCGGCCAGGGCACGGAGGTAGTAGGTGGTTTTCAGACCACGGTACCAGGCCATGCGGTAGGTCACGTCGAGCTTCTTGCCCGATGCGCCGGCGATGTACAGGTTCAGCGACTGGGCCTGGTCGATCCACTTCTGACGACGGCTGGCGGCGTCAACGATCCACTTGGTGTCCACTTCGAACGCGGTCGCGTAGAGCTCTTTGAGTTCTTGCGGGATGCGCTCGATCTGCTGCACCGAACCGTCGTAGTACTTCAGGTCGTTGATCATCACCGAGTCCCACAGACCGCGAGCCTTCAGGTCGCGAACCAGGTACGGGTTGATCACGGTGAATTCGCCCGACAGGTTCGATTTCACGTACAGGTTCTGGTAAGTCGGTTCGATCGACTGCGAGACGCCAGTGATGTTGGCGATGGTCGCGGTCGGTGCGATGGCCATGATGTTCGAGTTACGGATGCCTTTCTGTACACGGGCGCGAACCGGTGCCCAGTCGAGGGTTTCCTTCAGGTCGACATCGATGTACTTCTCGCCACGCTGCTCGATCAGGATCTGTTGCGAATCCAGCGGCAGGATGCCCTTGGACCACAGCGAGCCGTTGAACGTCTCGTAGGCGCCGCGCTCGTCGGCCAGGTCGCAGGAAGCCTGGATCGCGTAGTAGCTGACCGCTTCCATCGACTTGTCGGCGAACTCGACGGCGGCGTCGGAGCCGTAGGCGATGTGCTGCAGGTACAGAGCGTCCTGGAAGCCCATGATGCCCAGACCGACCGGACGGTGGCGGAAGTTGGAGTTCTTCGCTTGCGGCACCGAGTAGTAGTTGATGTCGATCACGTTATCGAGCATGCGCACGGCGGTGTTCACGGTGCGTTGCAGCTTGGCGGTATCGAGCTTGCCGTCGACGATGTGGTTCGGCAGGTTGATCGAGCCCAGGTTGCAAACGGCGATTTCGTCCTTGTTGGTGTTCAAGGTGATCTCGGTGCACAGGTTCGAGCTGTGGACCACGCCGACGTGCTGCTGCGGGCTGCGCAGGTTGCACGGGTCTTTGAAAGTCAGCCATGGGTGGCCGGTTTCGAACAGCATGGACAGCATCTTGCGCCACAGGTCTTTGGCCTGGATGGTCTTGAACAGCTTGACCTTGCCCGGGTACTCGGTCAGCGCTTCGTAGTACTCGTAGCGCTCTTCGAAGGCTTTACCGGTCAGGTCGTGCAGGTCCGGTACTTCGGATGGCGAGAACAGGGTCCACTTGCCGTCATCGAAGACGCGCTTCATGAACAGGTCAGGGATCCAGTTGGCAGTGTTCATGTCGTGGGTACGACGACGATCGTCACCGGTGTTCTTGCGCAGCTCGATGAACTCTTCGATGTCCATGTGCCAGGTTTCCAGGTAGGCACACACAGCGCCTTTGCGCTTGCCACCCTGGTTCACGGCCACAGCGGTGTCGTTCACTACTTTGAGGAACGGCACAACGCCTTGCGACTTGCCGTTGGTGCCCTTGATGTACGAACCCAGCGCACGCACCGGCGTCCAGTCGTTGCCCAGGCCGCCGGCAAATTTCGACAGCATGGCGTTGTCGTGGATCGCGTGATAGATGCCCGACAGGTCATCCGGCACGGTGGTCAGGTAGCAGCTCGACAGCTGTGGACGCAGGGTACCGGCGTTGAACAGGGTCGGGGTCGAAGCCATGTAGTCGAACGAGGACAGCAGGTTGTAGAACTCGATCGCACGGTCTTCTTTCTGCTTCTCTTCGATCGCAAGGCCCATGGCCACGCGCATGAAGAAGATCTGCGGCAGTTCGAAACGCACGCCATCCTTGTGGATGAAGTAGCGGTCGTACAGGGTCTGCAGGCCCAGGTAGGTGAATTGCTGATCGCGCTCGTGGTTGATCGCCTTGCCCAGTTTTTCCAGGTCGAAGGTGGCCAGCACAGGGTTCAGCAGTTCGAACTCGATACCTTTGGCGATGTAGGCCGGCAGGGCCTTGGCGTACAGGTCGGCCATTTCGTGATGGGTGGCGCTTTCGGCGACTTCGAGGAAGTTCAGGCCTTCGGCACGCAGGGTGTCCATCAGCAGGCGGGCGGTAACGAACGAGTAGTTCGGCTCGCGCTCGACCAGGGTACGGGCGGTCATCACCAGCGCGGTGTTGACGTCGGTTAGGGCCACGCCGTCGTACAGGTTCTTCAGGGTTTCGCGCTGGATCAGGTCGCCGTCGACTTCTTCCAGGCCTTCGCAGGCTTCGGTAACGATGGTGTTCAGGCGGCCCATGTCCAGCGGCGCGAGGCTGCCGTCGGCGCGGGTGATGCGGATCGACGGGTGCGCGTTGACTGCTGCTTCGGCAGGAGCGTGAGCTGCGCGCTCTTTCGAACGGCCGTCACGGTAGATCACGTAGTCGCGTGCAACTTTCTGCTCGCCGGCACGCATCAGGGCCAGTTCGACCTGGTCCTGGATTTCTTCGATGTGGATGGTGCCGCCCGATGGCATGCGACGCTTGAAGGTCGCGGTGACCTGTTCGGTCAGGCGCGCAACGGTGTCGTGGATTCGCGACGAGGCGGCAGCGGTGCCGCCTTCAACTGCGAGGAACGCTTTGGTGATAGCGACGGTGATCTTGTCATCGGTGTAAGGAACGACAGTGCCATTACGCTTGATCACGCGCAGCTGGCCAGGCGCGGTGGCTGCCAGATCCGAAGTCGAATCGGCGGCCTGCGGCAAGGTGCCCTGCGGGTTCTCGCGAGTTGTGTCGGTTTGCATGGGGGGTGGTCTCCACATTCTCTATGTTTGTTTGGCACCGTCATGGTGCTCACCGTTCTGTACCGAAGCACTGCAACCGACGGGCGTCGGCATTACAAACTTCGGAACAGTAGGAAAAAGGCTGCAACGCCGCATCCTTGCCGAAGTTTTGGTTACGAGCCGAAGCTCGCCACCGGATTCCTTCGCGGGTGGCAGTCATGACTGCAACACCCATACCGTTTTGTCCGTTTCGGACCAAATAAAACGGTGCCATCCGCCAGTGCGGTTTGGGCTTGAAAAAACTCGCTTGTTCTACCGGAAACTGGCCATAAAGCACTTGAGTTTCAGGTCTGAAATGTGGTTGGGCGTTTTAGGTGAAAACCCTATATGTAGGGTCTCTGTTTTCGCCGTGCTACAAGATAATGCGTTTCAGGGGGGGATTGCAACGTACTACCTGTGGATAAGCCTGTGCGTAATTTGTGTAAGAAACAGGGAAAACGCGTGTAGGCCGCGAACCTGCTGAGCCAGACCGTTTGTCACTGTTTTTTTGCCTGGAAAAACGCTTCAGCGGTTTTTTAAGGGCGCGAACCCTATCACAGAATTCCGCCTTGTCCGAACGCATTTACCGACTTGTTTTCCGGGTGAGCGGCGTTTATACAATCGCTGGGTGCACGGGCATTTTTATCCTCCTGAAACATGACAGATGATCGGGAGGACTCATGTAGGAGCTGCCGAAGGCTGCGATCTTTTGATTGTGATTTTTCAAGAGCAAGATCAAAAGATCGCAGCCTCGTTTCACTCGTCAGCTCCTACAGGAACCGCGTTCATTCAGCGAAACCTTCATATATCAATAAAAACAGCAAGCAGAGGTCACCGGTGGAGCAACAAACCTGGCAGGTATTGATCGTCGAGGATGACCAGCGACTGGCCGAGCTCACCCGCGATTACCTGCAAGCCAATGGCCTGCGCGTGGAGATCGAAGGCAACGGTGCGCTGGCGGCGGCGCGGATCATCAAGGAGCAGCCGGATCTGGTGATCCTCGATCTGATGCTGCCCGGCGAGGATGGCCTGAGCATCTGCCGCAAGGTGCGCAGCCAGTACGACGGGCCGATCCTGATGCTCACCGCGCGCACCGATGACGCTGATCAGATCCACGGCCTCGACCTCGGTGCCGACGACTACGTATGCAAACCGGTGCGTCCGCGCTTGTTGCTGGCGCGGATCCAGGCGTTGCTGCGGCGCAGTGACACACCGGAGCCGGTCGCGGAAAAATCCCGGCGGTTGCAATTCGGTCCACTGGTGGTCGACAACGCGTTACGCGAAGCCTGGCTGAGCGACAACGGCATCGAGCTGACCAGCGCCGAGTTCGACCTGCTGTGGCTGCTGGTGTCCAATGCCGGGCGGATTCTTTCCCGGGAAGAAATCTTCACTGCATTGCGCGGCATCGGCTACGACGGCCAGGACCGCTCGATCGACGTGCGCATCTCGCGCATACGCCCGAAAATCGGCGACGACCCCGATCATCCGCGCCTGATCAAGACTATTCGCAGCAAAGGCTATCTGTTCGTCCCTGAAGCCTGCGCAGACCTGGCGCTGTGAATTCGATCTTCCTGCGCATCTACGGCGGCATGTGCGCCGCGCTGATTCTGGTGGCGGTGCTCGGCGTGCTGGCGCTGAACCTGCTCAATCAGGTGCGCAGCGAGCAATACCGCGAGCGCCTGGCCCACGGCACCTTCTCGCTGATGGCCGACAATCTGCAACCGATGAACCAGACCGAGCGTCATCGCGCGCTTCTGGTGTGGGAGCGGCTGCTCGGTATTCCGCTGACGCTGAAGAAATTCTCCGAAACCGACCTTGATCTGGCCCAGCGCACCCGTGTCCTGCGCGGTCAGGCGCTGGTCGAGCAGACCGGGCCTCATGCGGCCAAGGTCTATCGGCTGATCAGCGAAAAAGAGCAAATGATGCTGGTGGGCGAGGTACAGCAGATCAGCGAGCAACTGGCCCGGGCGACCATTTACCTGCTGGCCGATGAACTGGTGCGGGTACCGGTCGGCGAACAGCCCAAACGTCTGGCGCAGATAAAACAGGAAAAGGGCTTTGGCTTCGATCTGCGTCTGGTCACGGTAAATGACGCCGACATGGACGAAGACCAGAGCCGCCGCGTGGCCGAGGGCGACACGGTGATGGCGTTGGGCAAGGGCGGCGATTCGATCCGCGTCTTCGCCGGTATGGTCGGCACGCCGTGGGTGCTGGAAATCGGCCCGCTGTATCAGATGAATCCGTACCCGCCGGAATGGCTGGTATTGATTGCCGCGCTGGGCCTGACCCTGATCGGCCTTATCGTTTATCTGTTGGTGCGTCAGCTCGAGCGACGTTTGCGCGGCCTCGAAGCGGCGGCCACGCGGATCGCCAAGGGCAGCCTGGAAACCCGTGTGCCGGCGCGCGGTGCCGACTCGGTCGGGCGGCTGGCGTCGGCGTTCAATGGCATGGCCGAGCACTTGCAGCAGTTGCTGGCGATCCAGCGTGAACTGGTGCGCGCGGTGTCTCACGAGCTGCGCACGCCAGTGGCGCGGCTGCGTTTCGGTCTGGAGATGATCGGTACGGCGACCACCCCGCAGGCGCTGGAGAAATACCGCGAAGGCATGGATCACGACATCGAAGACCTCGATAAGCTGGTCGACGAAATGCTCACCTACGCACGACTGGAGCAAGGCTCGCCGGCGCTGACCTTCCAGCGCATCGATCTGGATGCGCTGGTCAATCAGGTGATCGAAGAATTGGCGCCGCTGCGCGCCGAGGTCACGGTGCAGCGCGGATTGTGTCTGTCATCGGCCGACAACGACGGCGCCTGGGTCGAGGCCGAGCCGCGTTATTTGCATCGGGCGCTGCAGAATCTGGTGGGCAACGCGATGCGCCATGCGCATTCGCAGGTGACGGTGAGTTATCAGGTCGGCCAGTTGCGTTGCCGGATCGACGTCGAGGACGACGGACCGGGCGTTCCGGAAGTGGCTTGGGAACGGATCTTCACGCCGTTTCTGCGCCTTGACGATAGCCGCACGCGGGCCTCGGGCGGGCATGGTCTGGGCTTGTCGATTGTGCGGCGGATCATCCACTGGCACGACGGCCGCGCGATCATTGGCAAGAGCAAGAGTCTGGGTGGGGCCTGTTTCAGTCTGAGCTGGCCGAGGAATCAGGAGCGCCGGTAGGTTGTGTGGTGGCAGGGCTGGCCCCATCGCTGGCAAGCCAGCTCCCACAGGTTTTGCGGGTGTACATTGTCTTTATGTTCACCGCGAATACTGTGGGAGCTGGCT
>NZ_JASCPT010000196.1:0-6607 GCF_029959775.1 Pseudomonas sp. PS01270
CCCACAAGGGGATCTGCGATGAACTCGAAAGTGCAGGCAACCGAAAAACTACTGTGGGAGCGAGCTTGCTCGCGAAGGGGCCATCAGCATCACCGCCGATTCCGCAACCGAAACTCCCCCGGCGGCATCCCGCGCCAGCTCTTGAAGGTGCGATGAAACGAGCGCGGTTCGGTGAAGCCCAGATACTGCGCAATGTCCCGAATCGGCAACGTGCTGTTGAGCAAATAGTGCTCCGCCAACTCCTGACGCAGCTCATCAAGAATCTGCTGATACGACGTCCCCGCCTGCTGCAATTGCCGCTGCAACGTGCGCACCGAGACGCTGAGCTGCTCCGCCACTTGCTCCTTGCGCGGCAGGCCCTCCTTGAGCAAACCGCGCAGAATGTTTTTCACCTGCTGCGCCAGCGACGCATCTTCCAGCGTCGCCAGCAAACCCATCGCGTGTCCTTCCAGGGTTCGCAGCAATTGCGCATCGGCCTGGCGCAGCGGCAACTGCAAATACGCCAGCGGCACCACCAGCGCCGAATACGCCTGATCGAACCGCACCGGGCAACCAAAAAACGCCTCGTACTCGGCCTGGGTCACCTCATCCGGCCGCGCATGCTCCAGCCATACATAGGCCGGCGACAGCTGCGTGTCGGCGATCCAGCGCGCGTAGTGCAGCCACGAACCGAGCACGTTTTCCACCAGATGCCGACGAATCCGTGGCCGCTGGTAGCGGCAGGTCCAGATCAGATGCACATGCTCGCCCTGCACCTCGGCGCGGCTGACGCCCATGTCGCCGACGAGTTTTTCGAACGGCATGATCCGGCTCATCGCATCGCCCAGCGTCGCGCAATTCATGGTGATGTAACCGAGCACGCTCCACGAATTGGGCAGGACGAAATTCGCCGCATGCAGGCCGAACAACCCATCGCCCGAGTGCTCGCAGAAATAATCCAGCAAGCGCTCGTGAACCTCACCCGGCAGGCGCAAGGTGTTGTCGCTCAACTGCTGCGCCTGCAACCCGGCCGCCGCCAACGCAGGCTCGATGGCCATGCCCAACTGTTCGGCATGGCGCAGGTATTTGAGCAGCGGCGGAACGGAAGTGAAGCCGAGCGATGGCATGGTCGCGGTCCTTTGATCGACGGCGCGTGAGCGAATGAATGCCGCAAGGTAAGTGGATTGCCCGGCGAAAGTAAATGCCCGGACGTTTGGCGCCATTCGCTACAGGATCTGGCCGGATGCGACCGTGACAGATCTCCAGCGCTGACTAGTATGCAAGCTTGATCCAACGGCAGAAAAAGGACACACGCATGCGACGCTGGAACGGCTGGGGAGAGGCAGGCACGGTGGTCGAACTGCCGGCCCAGGGCACGACATTTCTCCACGAACGCTTGGGCGCTGGCCGGGCATTGCCCGATGCGACGTTGGCAGCGGCGTTGGCGCAAGTGCCGACCTCGCGCCTGGTGCCGCACCGCTTGTACAGCATCGATACTCACGATCGCCTGCTGCACGCGCGCGGCCAGAGCCTGCCGGATTGGTTGGCATTACGCGAAGGCGCACTGGGCACGTATCCCGATGCCGTGGCGTTTCCCGAAACCGCTGAGCAGATCCGCCAATTGCTGGCGCTCGCCCATGATCAGGATCTTTGTCTGATTGCCTACGGCGGCGGCACATCGGTGGCCGGGCACATCAATCCGCCAAACTCCGCACGCCCGGTGCTGACGGTGTCGCTGGCGCGGATGAATCGCCTGACCGACCTCGACGAACAGAGCCTGTTGGCGACATTCGGCCCCGGCGCCAGCGGGCCGCAAGTCGAAAGCCAATTGCGCGCGCGCGGCTACACGCTGGGGCATTTTCCGCAATCGTGGGAGCTCTCGACCCTGGGCGGTTGGGTGGCCAGTCGTTCCAGCGGCCAGCAGTCGTTGCGCTACGGGCGGATCGAGCAATTGTTCGCCGGCGGCACCCTGGAAACGTTCGCCGGGCCTCTGCAGATTCCAACCTTTCCCGCGTCGGCGGCAGGTCCCGATCTGCGTGAAATGGTGCTCGGTTGCGAGGGCCGTTTCGGGATCATTTCCGAGGTCAAGGTGCGGGTCAGTGCGTTGCCGGCGGACGAACGTTTCTACGGTGTGTTCCTACCCGACTGGCCGCAGGCGCTGCAAGCAATCCGGCAACTGGCGCAGGCGCGCGTACCGCTGTCGATGCTGCGCCTGTCCAACGCGGTGGAAACCGAAACACAACTGGCGCTGGCCGGTCATCCGCAGCAGATCGCCTGGCTGGAAAAGTACCTCAAGCTCCGTGGCGCCGGCGACGGCAAATGCCTGCTGACCTTCGGCGTAACCGGCAATCGCCAGCAAAACTCACTGTCACTGAAACACGCGCGCCAACATCTGAAAGCCTTCGGCGGCGTGTTCACCGGCACCCTGCTGGGCAAGAAGTGGGCGCAGAACCGCTTCCGCTTTCCCTACCTGCGCGAGAACCTGTGGAACGCTGGTTACGTGGTCGACACCCTCGAAACGGCCACCGACTGGAGCAACGTCGACCACCTGCTCAGCCTCATCGAAAACAGCCTGCGCGACGCCTTGGCCGCCGAGGGCGAGCGCGTGCATGTGTTTACTCATCTCTCGCACGTTTACGGCGAAGGCTCGAGCATTTACACCACTTACGTGTTTCGCCCGGCAGCCGACTATGCCGCGACGCTGGCGCGCTGGCGGATGCTCAAACACGCGGCCAGCCAGACCATCGTCGACAACCACGGCACCATCAGCCATCAGCACGGTGTCGGCAAGGATCACGCGCCGTATCTGCTGCGCGAAAAAGGCCCGCTGGCGCTGCAGACGTTGCAGGCGTTGAGCGAACATTTCGACCCGGAAAGGCGCCTCAATCCCGGCACGTTATTGCCAGAGTCGCGGCCATGACAGCGAACTGGAACGCGCAATGGCGCGAGCAGATGCTACCGACGCTAGCGGATGAAACCTGGGACCTGATCGTCATCGGCGGCGGCATCAGCGGCGCCGGGATCGTCCGCGAAGCCGCGCGCCGGGGCTGGCGCTGTTTGCTGCTGGAGCAGCGCGATTTTGCCTGGGGCACCTCCAGCCGATCATCGAAAATGGTCCACGGCGGTTTGCGGTACATCGCCAAGGGCCAGTGGCGCCTGACCCGCGATTCGGTGCGCGAGCGTCAGCGCCTCCTCGACGAGGCGCCGGGGCTGGTCGAGCCGATGAGTTTCATGATGCCGCACTATCGCGGCGGCTTTCCCGGGCCGCGCGTCATGGGCGGCCTGCTCTCGGTGTACGACGCGCTGGCGGGGCGGCGCAACCATGCTTTTCATGACGCGCAGCAACTGCGTTTTCTCGCCCCGGGGGTGAAGGAAAACGGCCTGCTCGGCGGCAGCTGTTTTGTCGATGCCCTGACCGATGACGCGCGGCTGGTGATGCGCGTACTGCGCGAGGCCCGGGCCGATGGTGCGGTGATTATCAGTGGTGTGCGGGTCACGCAACTGCTGCGTGAAGGCGGGCGGGTGTGCGGGGTTCAGATCGAAGATGGCGAGGGCGGCGCGACGCTGCGATTGCGCTCTGGCGTGCTGGCCGTGGCTACGGGCGCTTGGGCTGAGCGCTTGCGTCCCGCCGAAGCAGCGAAGCAATTGCGACCGTTGCGCGGCAGTCATCTGTTGCTGCCGGGCTGGCGCTTGCCGGTGGCGCAGGCGTTCACTTTTCTGCATCAGCGCGACCGGCGCCCGGTGTTCGTGTTTCCGTGGGAAGGCGCGACGGTGGTCGGCACCACGGACCTCGATCACCGCGAGGACCTCGACCACAGCGCGCGCATTTCCAGCGACGAACTCGACTACCTGCTCGCCGCGTGCCAGCAGCAATTTCCCGGCGCCGATATTGGTGTCGACGATGTGCTGTCGACCTGGTCAGGCGTGCGTCCGGTGGTCGGTAGCGCGACGGGTGCGCAGCAGGGCAAACCGTCCAACGAGACCCGCGAACATGTGTTGTGGCAGGAACCGGGTTGCGTGACTTTGGCCGGCGGCAAACTGACCACATTTCGCCCGCAAGCGATCGAAGTGCTCAAGGCGTGTGCGGGGATGCTCGGGCGTTCTTTTGTCGATGACGGCGCGCCGGTGTTCGCCGCTGTGCCGCCGCTGACAATTGCGGGACTGGGCGGCAATCAATGGCGACGCTTGGCCGGACGTCACGGTCGAGACCTGCCGAGGCTAAAGCAATTGCTCGGCGAACTCGGTCTGGAAACGGTTGGCGCCAGCGATACTCTGTGGGCAGAGCTGGCGTTCGCCTGCGAGGCGGAAATGATTCTGCACCTGGATGATTTGCTGCTGCGTCGCACCCGTTTGGGCCTGTTGCTGCCGCGCGGTGGCGAGGATTTTTTCCCGGCGATCCGCACGCTGTGCCAGCCACGATTGGCCTGGGATGATGAGCGCTGGCTAGCGGAAATTCAGCGTTATCGATTGTTGTGGCTGCGCGATCACGGGTTGCCGGAGATCACGCCATGAAATACCTGTTAGCCATCGACAACGGCACCCAGAGCGTGCGCGCGTTGCTCTTCGATCTGCAGGGCAATCTGCTCGGCAAAGGCAAAGTCGACTTGCAGGCGTACTACTCGACGCAACCCGGTTGGGCCGAGCAGGACCCGGAATATTACTGGGCGAAACTCGGCGAGGCCTGTCAGCAACTCTGGCAGCAGACCGGCATCGACCGTGCGCAGATTGCCGGCGTGTCCCTGACCACTCAGCGCGGCACCGTGATCAATGTCGATGCCAGCGGCAAACCGCTGCGCCCGGCAATTGTCTGGCTCGATCAACGTCAGGCTGAGGTCGAGGGCGGCATCAAAGGGCCGTGGGGCTGGCTGTTCAAACTGGTCGGCGCCCAAGCGACGGTGGATTATTTCCGCGCCCAGGCCGAGGCCAACTGGATCGCCCGGCATCAACCCGAGGTGTGGGCGGCGACCGACAAGTTTCTGCTGCTCTCGGGCTTTCTGACTCATCGCCTGTGTGGACGCTTCGTCGATTCGGTCGGCTGCTGCGTCGGCTATCTGCCCTTCGACTTCAAACGCCTGAAATGGGCGGCGCTGCACGACTGGAAATGGCAGGCACTGGCGGTGCGCCCGGAGCAGTTGCCGACCCTGCACAAACCCGGCGAAACCCTCGGCTACATCAGCGCCGAAGCCGCTCGGCACACCGGCATCCCCGAGGGCCTGCCGTTGATTGCCGCAGGCGCCGACAAGGCCTGCGAAGTGATCGGCTCCGGCGTGGTCGACGCGCGCACCGTGTGCCTGTCCTACGGCACCACCGCGACCATCACCAGCACCCGCTCGCGCTACCTGGAAATCGTCCCGCTGATCCCGCCGTACCCCTCGGCCGTGCCCGATCAGTACAACTGCGAAGTGATGATCTATCGCGGCTACTGGATGGTCAGCTGGTTCAAGAACGAATTCGGCCTGCGCGAAATGCAGCAGGCAAAAGAGCAGGGCATCGAGCCGGAGCAACTGTTCGACGCGCTGGTCAACGCGGTGCCGCCGGGTTCGATGGGTTTGATGCTGCAACCTTACTGGTCACCGGGCATCCGCGAACCGGGCGTGGAAGCCAAGGGCGCGATGATCGGCTTCGGCGACGTACACACCCGCGCGCACATCTACCGGGCCATTCTCGAAGGCCTGGCCTACGCGCTGCGCCAGGGCATGGAGAACATCGAGCGGCGCTCAAAGGTCTCGATCCAGCGCCTGCGCGTCGCCGGCGGCGGCTCACAAAGCGACGCCGCCATGCAACTGACCGCCAACATCTTCGGCCTGCCGGCCGAGCGCCCGCATGTGTATGAAGCGTCCGGGTTGGGGGCGGCGATTTGCTGTGCGGTGGGATTGGGACTGCATCGGGATTTCCCATCGGCCATTGCGGCGATGACTCGGGTTGGAGCGGTTTTTAACCCACAACCCGAGGCGCAGGAGATTTATGAGCAGTTGTACAGAGAGGTGTATTTGCGCATGTACCGGCAGCTCAAACCGCTGTACCAAAGCATCCGCAAAATCACCGGGTATCCCGAATAGTCCCGACACCATAGACCCCTGTGGGAGCCTGCTCGCGAAGGCGGAGTTTCAGTCAATGATGATCTGAATGATCCACCGCTTTCGCGAGCAGGCTCGCTCCCACAGGAGGTCGGCGGTCTGCTCAAAATCTGAGTGCACACAAATCCAAATGTGGGAGCGAGCTTGCTCGCGAATGCGCAGTGTCAGGCAACGTCGATTTGATTGACCCACCGCCATCGCGGGCAAGCCCGCTCCCACAGGGGTATTGCGGTGTGCTCAAAATCCAGCGAGCCACACAAATCCAATGTGGGAGCGAGCCTGCTCGCGAAGGCGCAGTGTCAGGCACTGTTAATTTGATTGACCCACCGCCTTCGCGGGCAAGCCCGCTCCCACAAGGGATCTGCGGTGTGCTCAAATCCTGTGACCCACATAAATCCAAATGTGGGAGCGAGCTTGCTCGCGAATGCGCAGTGTCAGGCAACATGGATTTGATTGACCCACCGCCATCGCGGGCAAGCCCGCTCCCACAGTTATCGAGGTGAACACATCAACAGTGCTCGACCACGAAAACCTGTGGGAGCGGGCTTGCC
>NZ_JASCPT010000197.1:0-6427 GCF_029959775.1 Pseudomonas sp. PS01270
ACATTCAGGCCCTCATCGCTGCCAAGCCAGCTCCCACAGGTTCAATGCCGGGCACAAAACCTGTGGGAGCTGGCTTGCCAGCGATGGGGCCCGCTCACACGCTAAAGACCTTCAATGCAGGCGCTTGCGACACATCAGCTGGGCCATTTTCGTGGTGTCCGGGCGTTCGACGATGCCTTTCTCGGTGACGATCGCGTCAATCAGATCCGCCGGAGTGACATCAAACACCGGGTTGAACGCTTCAACATCGGCACCGACGCGTTTACCGCCAACTTCAAGCAGCTCGGCGCCATCACGCTCTTCGATCGGAATGTCATCGCCGCTGGCCAGATTCATGTCGATGGTCGAACTTGGCGCCACGACCATGAAGCGCACGCCGTGGTGCATGGCGTTGACTGCCAGTTGGTAGGTACCGATCTTGTTCGCCACGTCGCCATTGGCGGTGATGCGGTCAGCGCCGACGATCACCCAGGTCACGCCTTTGGTTTTCATGATGTGCGCGGCGGCGGAGTCGGCATTCAGGGTCACCGGGATGCCTTCGTTGGCCAGCTCCCACGCGGTCAGCCGCGAGCCTTGCAACCATGGCCGGGTTTCGTCGGCGTAAACGCGCTCGACCATGCCTTCTATATAAGCAGCGCGGATCACCCCCAGCGCAGTACCGAACCCGCCGGTGGCCAGCGCGCCGGTATTACAGTGGGTCAGGATGGCTTGAGCGTTGCCCTGATGCTTGCGGATCAGATCGACACCAAGCTGCGCCATGGTCAGGTTGGCCTCGCGGTCGCTTTCATGAATGGCGATAGCTTCGGCTTCCAGCGCCGCCAGCGGATCGGCGTTGCTTTTCAGGCGATCCAGGCGATCGTGCATGCGCCCCAGCGCCCAGAACAGATTGACCGCGGTCGGACGCGAATCGGCCAGCAGGGCGAAATCCTCTTCCAGCGCCGCGTACCAGTCGCCGCCCTCGGCAATCCGCGCCCGCGCCGCGAGGACGATGCCATAGGCCGCACTGATGCCAATAGCCGGCGCACCCCGCACGACCATCGAGCGAATCGCCTCGGCCACGCCGGCGGCGCTGGTGTAGGCGATCCAGTTTTCCTCGAACGGCAAAATACGCTGATCCAGCAGGTGCAGCGCGCCATCACGCCAATCGATGGCCTTTACTTTCTCCGCAGCCAACAGTCGATCGCGCATCCCACACCCCGCACTCATGAACAAAAGCCGCCGATTATAGCGATCCCCCCGCGAAGACGCTCGGGTATACTTCGCCATCCTTTACAAAAGCACTGGAACCGACCCTCGATGCCGAAACCTGCCATTGCGCTCGACCTGTTATTGCTGCCGACCTGGCTGGTCCCCGTCGAACCGGCAGGCGTGGTGCTCAAGGAGCACGGCCTGGGCATCCGTGACGGTTGCATCGTGTTTATCGGCCCGCGCGCCGAAGCGTTGAAGTGTAACGCGACAGAAATCCGCGAACTGCCGGATGTTCTGTTGGCGCCGGGACTGATCAATGCCCACGGCCACGCGGCGATGACGCTGTTCCGTGGCCTGGCTGACGATCTGCCGCTGATGACCTGGCTGGAAAACCACATCTGGCCGGCCGAAGGCAAATGGGTCGATGAGGATTTCGTCCGCGACGGCACCGATCTGGCCATCGCCGAGCAGATCAAGGGCGGCATCACCTGCTTCTCTGACATGTATTTCTTCCCGAAAGTCGCCAGCGAGCGCGTACACAACAGCGGTATCCGCGCGCAGATCGCCATTCCGATCCTCGATTTCCCGATCCCCGGCGCCAGCAGTGCCGACGAAGCCATTCGTCAGGGCGTCGAATTGTTCGGCGATCTCAAGCATCACGAGCGCATCAAGATCACCTTCGGCCCTCACGCACCCTACACCGTCGGTGATGAGAACCTGGAGAAAATCAGGGTGATCGCCGAGGAGCTTGACGCCTCGATCCACATGCATGTGCATGAAACCGCGTTCGAAGTGCAGCAGGCGGTAGAGCAGACCGGCGAACGGCCACTGGCGCGCCTGGGTCGCCTTGGCCTGCTCGGCCCGCGCTTCCAGGCGGTGCACATGACCCAGATCAGCGATGAAGACCTCGCGCTGCTGGTAGAAAGCAACAGCAGCGTGATCCACTGCCCGGAATCCAATCTGAAACTGGCCAGCGGCTTCTGCCCGGTCGAACGTTTGTGGCAGGCTGGGGTGAACGTCGCTGTCGGTACCGATGGCGCGGCGAGCAACAATGATCTCGACCTGCTCGGCGAAACCCGCACCGCCGCCCTGCTGGCCAAAGCCGTGGCCGGTTCCGCCACGGCGCTGGACGCTCATCGCGCCTTGCGCATGGCCACTCTCAATGGCGCCCGTGCGCTGGGGATCGAGGCGCAGGTCGGCTCGCTGGAGATCGGCAAAGCCGCAGACATCGTCGCTTTCGACCTGTCCGGCCTGGCGCAGCAACCGGTGTATGACCCGGTGTCGCAGCTGATCTACGCGACCGGACGTGATTGCGTGAAACACCTGTGGGTCGCCGGCAAGCAACTGCTCGACGACCGGCGCCTGACCCGCATGGACGAACAACAGCTGGGCGAGACCGCTCGCCATTGGGGCCAGCGCATCAGCGGCCACACCGAATCGTAAACACCGCGGCGCAATATCCGCGGCTACAGCCCTTTTCAGGTTTTTCGAGGAATTGAACATGAGCAACGTCGACCACGCCGAAATCGCCAAATTCGAGGCCCTGGCCCATCGCTGGTGGGACCGCGAAAGCGAATTCAAGCCGCTGCACGACATCAACCCACTGCGGGTCAACTGGATCGACGAACGAGTCAATCTGGCCGGCAAGAAAGTCCTCGACGTCGGTTGCGGCGGTGGCATCCTCAGCGAAGCCATGGCCCAGCGCGGCGCCACCGTAATGGGCATCGACATGGGCGAAGCGCCACTGGCGGTCGCACAACTGCATCAGCTGGAGTCCGGGGTCAGCGTCGAGTACCGGCAGATCACCGCCGAAGCCCTCGCCGACGAAATGCCCGAGCAGTTCGACGTGGTCACCTGCCTGGAGATGCTCGAGCACGTGCCGGATCCATCGTCGGTGATCCGCGCCTGCTTCCGCATGGTCAAGCCGGGCGGCCAGGTGTTCTTCTCGACCATCAACCGCAACCCCAAGGCGTACCTGTTCGCGATCATCGGCGCCGAATACATCATGAAGCTGCTGCCGCGCGGCACCCACGACTTCAAGAAATTCATCCGCCCGTCCGAGCTCGGCGCGTGGAGCCGCATGGCTGGCCTGACCGTCAAGGACATCATCGGCCTGACCTACAACCCGCTGACCAAGCACTACAAGCTGGCCAACGACGTTGACGTCAACTACATGATCCAGACCCTGCGCGAGGAATAAGCCGATGGCCATCAGAGCGGTACTTTTCGACATGGACGGCACCCTGCTCGACACCGCGCCGGACTTCATCGCCATCTGCCAGGCGATGCGCGCCGATCGCGGTCTGCCGCCGATCAACGACAAGCACATCCGCGACGAGATTTCCGGCGGGGCCAAGGCCATGGTCGCGGTGACGTTTTCGATGGATCCGGAATCGCCGGGTTTCGAGGAGCTGCGCCAGGAGTTTCTCGAGCGCTACCTGGTCGGCTGCGCGGTGCACAGCAAATTGTTCGACGGCATGGGCGAACTGCTCGCCGATATCGAAAAGGCCAACCTGATCTGGGGCGTGGTCACCAACAAACCGGTGCGCTTCGCCGAGCCCATCATGCAGCGTCTGGGGCTGGCCGAGCGTTCAGCGCTGCTGATCTGCCCGGATCATGTGAAGAACAGCAAGCCGGACCCTGAGCCGCTGATCCTCGCCTGCAAGATGCTTGATCTGGATCCGTCGACCGTGCTGTTTATCGGCGATGATCTACGTGATATCGAATCGGGTCGCGATGCCGGCACCAAAACCGCTGCGGTGACCTACGGCTACATCCACCCGGACGACAACCCACGGCACTGGGGCGCGGACGTGGTAGTGGATCACCCGCTGGAGTTGCGCAAGGTGCTCGACAGCGCGCTGTGCAGCTGCTGACCTGACTGTTGCAAATTCCCTGTGTGGCGAGGGGATTTATCCCCGCTGGGTTGTGCAGCTACCGACCTGAATGTTGCAAGCTCCCTGTGTGGCGAGGGGATTTATCCCCGCTGGGTTGCGAAGCGGCCCCCGCTTTTATCCAGGCAATGTGACACACAGGTTTTGCGACGGCTTCGCCGCCGAACGGGGATAAATCCCCTCGCCACAGGGGTGAAGTAGGTCTTCATCAAATGGATTGTGAGGTTTTTATGTTTGATTACACCGCTCGCCCTGAATTGCTCAAGGATCGGGTCATTCTGGTCACCGGTGCCGGGCGCGGTATCGGCGCGGCTGCGGCGAAAACCTATGCCGCCCACGGTGCCACCGTGTTGCTGCTGGGCAAGACCGAAGCCAATCTGACCGAGGTCTACGACGAAATCGAAGCAGCGGGCCACCCGCAACCAGCGGTGATCCCGTTCAACCTCGAGACCGCCCTGCCCCATCAATATGATGAGCTGGCCGCAATGATCGAAACCGAGTTCGGCCATCTCGACGGCCTGCTGCACAACGCCTCGATCATCGGCCCGCGCACGCCGATCGAGCAACTCTCCGGCGAAAACTTCATGCGCGTCATGCAGGTCAACGTCAACGCGATGTTCATGCTGACCAGCACCCTGCTGCCGTTGCTCAAGCTGTCCCAGGATGCTTCGGTGGTGTTCACCTCGAGCAGCGTCGGGCGCAAGGGTCGCGCGTACTGGGGCGCTTACGGTGTGTCGAAATTTGCCACCGAGGGCCTGATGCAAACTCTGGCCGATGAAGTGGAAGGCGTCGCGCCGGTACGCTCCAACAGCATCAACCCGGGCGGTACGCGCACCAGCATGCGCGCGCAGGCTTATCCGGGGGAAAATCCGCTGAACAACCCGACACCGGAAGAGATCATGCCGGTGTATCTGTACCTGATGGGCCCGGACAGCGCGGGCGTCAATGGCCAGGCTTTCAACGCCCAATAACGCCATACGTCGCATTTGTTGCCGCGGCAGAATGCTGTCGCGGCAAGCCATTGCCGCTCATAACCGTCACAAAGCCGCCAATAACCCAGCGCGGCCGCCCGGCATCCATCAGCAAGTCTTTGATTCGAAAAGCTTTAAATTAAATCGAACCGAATGGCACGGGTTTCGCTCTAAATTCCCTCAAAACATGCCGTGTGATGGCCATGGGGCAACGCCGATTTCGATAGCTGACTGATCGTCTTGCGGCAGACTAAACTTACGCCAAACGTCCTACGGGACTGATGGATCAGTACGACGCGCAGCCCATAGCCGCTCTCACCCAGCCTGTAAGACAGACTTACTGCTTAGGGGCTCACGCCATATGAAATCTCCTTCCCAGACCCATGCAATTGACTTTGACAGTGCCAAATTGCAGCGCCTGGGCTTCGGTCAACTACCGGCGCTGATCGAGCGCCCGACCAGCCTGGCGCAACTGCGTCAGCAAATGAGCCTGCAACTGCAAACCAGCCTGGAGCCTCAGCGCATCCTTGGCCTGTTCTTCCGCGAAATCCAACGCCTGGTGCCACTGGACGCCCTGAGCTATGTGCATCAGGCCAGTGACCTGCGCCTGGAATTCGGTGCACGCGGTCACCATTCGGTCAGCTACACCCTGAGCCACGAAGGCGAGCACATGGGCGAGCTGGTCTTTCGCCGCAATCAGCGTTTCAACGACAAGGAACAGGGCGATCTCGAGTCGCTGCTGTCCTGCCTGCTGTACCCGATGCGCAACGCCCTGCTCTACCGTGCTGCGACGCAAAGTGCCTTGCGCGACCCGTTGACCGGTGCCGGTAATCGGGTGGCCATGGAGCAGACCTTGCAGCGTGAGATCGACATGTCGCGCCGCCATGCGCAGCCGCTGTCGGTACTGATGCTCGACATCGACCATTTCAAACGGGTCAATGATGACCACGGTCATGGTGCCGGCGATGAGGTGCTCAGAGCCATTGCCGCGTCGATCAAGGCGCAACTGCGCAACGTCGACATGGTGTTCCGTTATGGCGGCGAGGAGTTTCTGATCCTGCTGTCCAACACCGGTCGCGAGGCGGCGGCGATGGTCGGCGAGCGTTTGCGCCAGGCGACGCAGTCGGAGGAATATTTTGCCGATGGCCAGTTGATCGAGATCACCGTGAGCCTGGGTTGCTCGACGTTGTTGCCGGGCGAGTCGGCCGACAGCTTGCTGCGCCGGGCCGACAGTGCGCTCTATGTCGCAAAGCGCGAGGGGCGGAACCGGCTGGCGATGGCCGGCTAAAAATCATTGTGGGAGCGAGCCTGCTCGCGAAGAGGGAGTGTCAAACAACGATTCGTTGCATGACCCACCGCTTTCGCGAGCAGGCT
>NZ_JASCPT010000198.1:0-6394 GCF_029959775.1 Pseudomonas sp. PS01270
CATTCTGTCAGTCAACACCTCCGTGACTGACACACCGCTTTCGCGAGCAGGCTCGCTCCCACCGGGGATCGTGAGCTATTCAGCGTTTGAGGATCCAGTCCATGACCCAATCGGTCTTGACGGCTTGCTCGGCCACGGCGGGATGCTGTGAATCACCCCGAATATGCGCATTCATCCCCAGCACGTGATGCCACTGAATATGCTCGTGATGAGCGATCTCCAGGCTGATCTGCTCATCGGCATCCAGCTGCACCGGATGCTCGTCAAACACGGAAAACCCGATGCGCCCTTTGCTGCCGATGATCTCGACCCGATCCTCACGCCGGTCCGCAACAAAGTTCCAGCAGCCCATGCCCAGCGCTCCGGAGGCGAACCGCCAGGTGGCGCTGACCGCATCTTCCGCCGTGTACAGACCCGCCTGACGCGCGGTGAAACCGGCGACTTCAACGATGTCGCCAAGCAGATACTGGAACAGGTCCAGGCCATGGCTGGCCAGGTCGGCAAAGTAGCCGCCGCCAGCCACCGCCGGGTCGGTGCGCCAATTATCGCGACCCTCAAGATCAGCCGGCGACGGCGCTTTGGTCAGCGTCCAGCTCAGATGGCGGACATCGCCGATGCGCCCCTCCTCCAGCCATTGCCGCACCTGAGCGAAGCGCGGCAGCGAGCGGCGGTAATACGAGACGAACAAGTGCAGACCGGCAGCGGCAAACGCTTGCTGCATCTCGCGGCTTTGCCCGGCGTTGAGCGCCATGGGCTTTTCCACGCAGCAATGCTTGCCGGCGGCGGCGACTTTCAGGCTGTAGGCGTGGTGGCTGTCGGGCGGTGTGGCGATGTACACCGCGTCCACTTCGGGATCGTTGATCAGCGCATCGACATCGGTGTAGACGCGGCTGATGCCGTGGCGCGCGGCGTAGTCGGTCACCGCTTCGAGACGTCGGCCCATCACTGCGACCAGTGCCGAACCGGGCGCCTTGTAAAAGGCCGGTCCGCTCTTGCGTTCAGCGACACTGCCGCAACCGATCATGCCCCAGCGCACCACGTTCATGTGCAGTCCTCAGCCGATGCGCAGCGCGCGTAGATCAAGACGTCCGTCCTTGAGCGGCGGGCACCAGTAGTAGCCGCCGGTGATTGGCCGGCTGATCTGATACAAGCCATCGGCGATACCGTCCTCCAGACCGCTCATACGGCGCAGCTGTGCTTCGAAGGCATCCAGCGAGAAACCAAAAGCGAGGAACATCAAACCGGCGCGATCGCCTTCGATCCATGGCATCGAGCGGCGCACCACGAACGCTTCCGGCGCAAAGCTTTCCTGCGCGGTGCGTTTCACGTGGGCGGAGATCGGCGCGTCGTCGATTTCTTCGTTATCGCTCAAGCGCCGTCCCATGATGTCGTCCTTGGCGCCGGCAGACAGGCGATGAAAACCCTTGAGGTCGTGCTGCCACTGCTGGATCGCGGCGAAGCTGCCACCGACCAGCCCGTCCGCGCCACTGCTCAGCAGCGCGGCGGCGACAGCGGCGTCATCGTGGGGGTTTTCCGTGCCGTCCTCGTACCCGGTAAGGTCGTGGCCGTCCATGTGGCGGAAGGCTTCCTGCATCTCGACCAGACGCAAGGCCGGGGCCAGCGCGGCTTCGATAGCGTTGCAGCGGTTGAGCAGCTCACCCCGGTCGACACCGTGCAACCAGATCCACAGGGCATGCTGGGTCGACGGGTTATTCACGCCAACGCCGGTCAGCGCCGGGAAGCTGCGCAGGCCAGCGATTTCGACATTCAGCGCCTTGGTCAACGACTCACCAAAGCCAACCACCGCCGACTTGCCATCCACCAGCATCAGCAGGCTGTCGATCACTTGCGGCAAGGCTTCAACCGACGCCAGGGCGAAAAACAGATGACGTGCTTGGGCAGGAACAGGGGTGGCGAGAATGCCCGGCTGGTAGTAACTCATGTGAACTCCTTGAAAAAGTGCGCGGAGTTTACCTGTAGCCGGATCGTTTGTGTGGGTGGCGAGAGCGTCGTCGTTCAGCGTTCAACGCCTTCGATCAACGCCTTCAAAGCCAGTGCATCGGCGGTGGCGGCACCGCTGGCGGTGTTGTCGAAGATGCACCAGATGTCTCTGCCGTCGGCCTTCGCGCGCCGCAGGTTCTGAGCAAGCTGTTGCAGATAGGCCGCTTCATAAGCGCTGTGATAAATCCGTGGCGAGCCGTGCAGGCGCCAATACTGCAGGCCTTGCCAGCCACCCGGTGCGGTGTCGGTGCTGATCCGCGAGGGATCGACCACCGCCTGGGCAATCTGCAGCTCCATCAGCATTGCCTCAGCCTCAGTCCACGATTCGTGTCGCGGCTCCAGCACTACACTGCCCGTGAACCGCTCGCGCAGGGCATGAAAAAACGCCTCGGCCACCGGCGCATCGAAGGCGAGTTTTGGTGGCAGTTGCACCAGCAGGCAGCCGAGTCGATCACCCAAGCCCTGGCATTGCCCGAGAAACTCATCGAGCGCGGCCGCGCTGTCCGCCAGCCGCTGTTCATGGGTGATGAGCTTCGGCACTTTCACGGCGAAGCGAAAGTCCGGCGCTACCGAGTCGGCCCAGCGTTCGTAGGTCTGACGGCGATGCGGGCGATAGAACGAGCTGTTGATTTCGACACAGTTGAAGCGCGCGGCGTAGCGTTGCAGGTGCGTGCCTTCGGCGGGGAATGCCGGCCAGTGCTCGCGCCCGAGACTCCAGCCGGCGCAACCGATGTAGATGGTTGACTCGTTCAAGCGCACACCGTCATTTCTTCCCGGGCAACACGGCGCCCAACACCTGCTTGGCGGTCTGCACAATCACCCCGGCTTCGTCCGGATCGCCCTTGAGCAGGGTCGTGGCGAATTTCTTCGCTTGCTCAAGCTTGATGTGCGGTGGCAGCGGCGGCACGTTCGGGTCGGTCTTGAACTCGATCAGCACCGGCACTTCCGAGGCGAGTGCCTGTTCCCACGCAGCGGCGACCTCTTCTTCACGATCAACGAAAATGCCCTTGAGGCCGATGGAAATCGCGAACAGGTGATACGGCACGTCCGGGATGCTCTGCGACGCTTCGAACTTGGGATCGCCCTCCATCACCCGCTGCTCCCAGGTGACCTGATTGAGGTCTTCGTTGTTGAACACCGCGCAGATCCATTTCGGGCTCTGCCATTGCCGCCAGTATTTGGCGACAGTGATCAGCTCGGCCATGTTGTTCATCTGCATCGCGCCGTCGCCGACCAGGGCAATGACCGGGCGTTCCGGGTAAGCAAATTTCGCCGCGATCGCATAGGGCACCGCCGCGCCCATCGAGGCCAGGCCACCGGACAGTGAGCATTTCATGCCGCGACGGATTTTCAGGTCACGGGCGAACCAGTTGGCGCAAGAGCCGGAGTCGCTGGTGATAATTGCCTGCTCAGGCAAGCGCGGTGACAACTCGTAGACCACTCGTTGCGGGTTGACCGGATCGGCTTTGGCCATGGCGCGTTTTTCCAGGGTTTTCTCCCAGCTGCTGCGCCAGCCTTCGATCTTCTTGCGCCATTTGTTCGAGGTTTTCTGTTCCAGCAAGGGCAGCAACGCGGCGAGGGTTTCCGCTGAATCGCCGACCAGATTGACCTCCATCGGATAACGCAGGCTGAGCATGTCCGGCTGCAAGTCGATCTGCACGCCGCGCGCCTGGCCTTCCTTGGGCAGAAACTCGGAATACGGGAAGCCCGAACCGATCATCAGCAAGGTGTCGCACTCGCTCATCAGCTTGTAGCTGGGCTCGGTGCCGAGCAGGCCGATGCTGCCGGTGACCCACTGCAAATCGTCAGGCAATGCGGCTTTGCCCAACAACGCCTTGGCGACGCCCGCGCCGAGTTTTTCCGCCACGGCGATGACCAGATCGGTCGCCTCCAGCGCGCCGGCACCGACCAGAATCGCGACTTTCTCGCCGCTGTTCAGTACCTCGGCGGCGCGTTGCAGATCGGCTGCATAAGGAACGACTTTCGGCTTGCTGTAGCCGACGCCGGAATGCGCGGTGCCATGGGCGCGCGCCGGTTGTTCGTAAGGCAGATCCTGCAAGTCATTGGGCAGAATCAGCGCGGTGACGCGGCGCTCGCCGACCGCAGTGCGCACCGCGCGATCAAGCAGATGGCGCACTTGCGACGGCGCCGAAGCCTGCTGCACAAACGCACCGGCGACATCCTTGAACATCGACACCAGATCCAGTTCCTGCTGGTAGTGACTGCCCAGCGCCGTGCGCGCCTGCTGACCGACAATGGCCAGCACCGGCATGTGGTCCATGCGCGCATCGTAGAGGCCGGTGATCAGGTGCGAAGCGCCGGGGCCGGAAGTGGCGATGCACACGCCCAGCTCGCCGGTGAACTTGGCGTGGGCCGAGGCCATGAACGCGGCCATTTCCTCGTGCCGTGCCTGAACGAATTCGATCTTGCCTTTGGCCCGGCTCATGGCGCCGAAAACGCCGTTGATGCCATCCCCCGGATAACCAAAAATTCGTGTGACGCCCCATTCGCTGAGCCGCTCAACCAGAAAATCACCAACTGTCATCGTCATCTTGACCCTCGCCATTTACCGCTGCATAGACATGTAAGGGTCTGGACATCCCGCTGCGCGATGAAGTTTCGCTGGTTTGTCCGGGCATGAACTTCGCCGCCGTGTTTGCGCGGCAATGATTTTTTGAGGCGTGCGCCCTGCTCTGTGGTCGATTGAGAAATGATCGAAGGAGGATGGGCCATGACTGAAGTACAAACCCTGCTGCTTCAACGCAATGACTGGGTGCCGAACAATCCGCGTCTGCTGGTGCTGATCTACCGCAGCGCGATTGCCGTTGAAGGCGACGATCCGGCGGCGCGCTTCGAGCAGACCTTCGGCGCCAATGGCTGGCCGGCGCAGTGGCGCTACGGCATTTATGACTATCACCACTACCACACTGAAGGCCACGAAGTGCTTGGCGTGGCGGCCGGTCAGGCGCGGTTGATGTTGGGCGGGCCTGGCGGGCAAGTCGTCGACGTCAGTGCCGGGGATGTGTTGTTGCTGCCGGCCGGGACCGGGCACTGCAATCTGGGATCAAGTGAGGATTTTCTGGTGGTGGGTGCTTATCCGCCGGGGCAGCAGGCGGATATTTGCCGGGCCGCGCCGAGTGATGCGCAGTTGGCGCGGATTGCGGGGCTGGCGTTTCCTGAGACAGATCCGGTGCAGGGAGTCGGGGGTGCGGTTGGGCGGTATTGGAGCCGTTAGGCGCGGCGACCCTGCCGGCGCTTTCGCGAGCAGGTCGCTCCCACGGGAGATTTGTGCCTGACTCCGAACCTGTGGGAGCTGGCTTGCCAGCGATTGCGGTGGGTCAGCCAATATTGATGCTGGATGTGCCGCCGTCATCGCTGGCAAGCCAGCTCCCACAAGGTAGTGTTCTCAATCCTTTCGAGATACGGTGTCTACCTGTTCTCTCCCAGCATCGACGAGGTCCGTTTCATGAGCAATGCGTCTTACGTTCCGCCCAAGGTCTGGAAACACGAAGCTCCTTCCGGCGGCCACTTCGCCAGCATCAACCGGCCGATCGCCGGGCCGACCCACGATAAGGAACTGCCGGTCGGCAAGCATCCGCTGCAACTGTATTCGCTGGCCACGCCCAACGGTGTGAAAGTCACCATCATGCTCGAAGAGCTGCTCGCACTCGGCCACAGCGAGGCCGAATACGACGCGTGGCTGATCCGCATTGGCGAGGGCGATCAGTTCTCCAGCGGCTTTGTCGAGGTCAACCCGAACTCGAAAATCCCGGCGCTGCTGGATCGCAGCGTCGAGCCGCCGATCCGGGTGTTCGAGTCCGGTTCGATCCTGCTGTATCTCGCGGAAAAGTTCGGCGCCTTGCTGCCCAAGGATCCGGCCGGTCGCACCGAAACCCTCAACTGGCTGTTCTGGCAAATGGGCTCGGCGCCGTACCTGGGCGGCGGTTTCGGGCACTTCTACGCATATGCGCCGGAGAAGCTCGAATACCCGATCAACCGCTTCACCATGGAAGCCAAACGGCAGCTGGATGTGCTCAACCGCCGTCTCGCCGACAACGCCTATCTGGCCGGCGACGATTACACCATCGCCGACATCGCCGTGTGGCCCTGGTACGGGCAACTGGTGCGCAACAACGTTTACTCGGCGGCGGAATTTCTCGCGGCGCACGAGTACACCCATGTGCAGCGCTGGGCCGAAGAAATCGCCAAGCGGCCAGCGGTCATGCGTGGGCAGCGAGTGAATCGCACCTGGGGTGATGAAGACAGTCAGGTGCCGGAGCGGCATGGGGCGAAGGATCTGGACTGATTTAAAAAAACCGCATAACCCTGTGGGAGCGAGCCTGCTCGCGAAAGCGGAGTATCAGACAACGCATCTGTTGAATGACACACCGCC
>NZ_JASCPT010000199.1:0-6286 GCF_029959775.1 Pseudomonas sp. PS01270
AGCCTGCTCGCGAAGAGGGCGTGTCAGTCGACAACAGCGTGTCTGACACAGCGCTTTCGCGAGCAGGCTCGCTCCCACATTGGTTTCAAAGGGTAGCCACCAGTTTGCTCAGTGGGCGGCGCTGGCGCTGACAAGCGGATTTACCGACAGTCGCCAGCGCTTGGCCCTTGCGCCCGCTGGCACTAGACTGGCGGCCTTTTCACCACCTTGATGTTGATGCTTGAGCCATGGCCGCCATAGTCGAACCGTTCTGGAAACGCAAAACCCTCGATCAACTCGATCACGAGGAATGGGAATCGCTGTGCGACGGCTGCGGTCTGTGCTGCCTGCAAAAGCTCGAGGACGAAGAAGACAATAGCGTCTATTACACGCGCATCGCCTGCAAACTGCTGGATCTGAAAACCTGCCAGTGCAGCGATTATCCGAACCGGATCAAGTTTGTCCCGGACTGCATTCAGCTCACGCCGGGTCAGGCGGAAGAATTCAAGTGGCTACCGCCGACCTGCGGTTATCGGCTGGTCAGCGAGGGCAAGGATCTGCCGTTATGGCATCACCTGGTGTGTGGCGACCGCGATGCGGTGCACCATGAGCGGATTTCCCAGTCAGGGCGCATGCTCGCCGAAGGCAGCGTGCCGGAGGATGACTGGGAAGATCATCTGATTTTTCGCGCGGGCGGATGAGGTGGTGGGTTGTTGAACCCGTAAATATCAAAAGATCGCGGCCTTCGGCAGCTCAACAATGGAAAACGTGATTCCGTGTAGGAGCTGCCGAAGGCTGCGATCTTTTGCTTTAAAGCCTCAGACGCCGGCCTTCGGCGAGACCAGCGAATCATTGCCGGTAACGGTTGCCGTTTCGGTGGCCACTTCGGCATTGGTCTTCAGCTTGCTCAGCTCTTCCCCGGCGCGTTCGATCTTCGCCCGCACGTTGCTCATGTCCTGACGGCCTTTTTCCAGCAGACTTTTCGCCGAGCAGTGCCCGGTAATGCCACGGGCCACGGCCATGCCGCCGAGCGCCACTTGAATCAGGCCGAACACGCCGCCACGGCGCAGGCCCTTGCCGACCATCAGCACGCCGCCGGTCAACGAGCCGACGCGCTCCCAGCCATGCACGTTCTTGTGCGAAGGCGACTGGAACGGGGTGGATTCGATGCGTTCTACGCGTTTGAGCTCGCTCATGGTCTATCTCCAGGCAGGGTGCGATTGATAGATAAGCTGACTGCCAGGGCGGTCAGCTTGTTCCATCGAATGTGCGACGCTTCAGCGGAATTTCGGCCCGGAGCGGGTGTTCAGGCCTTTGGCCATGCGGTCGTAGAGCACGACGTTGACCGTGGCGGCGAGGTTCATGCAGCCGGTGGTCGGGATGTACACGACGTCTTCGCACCAGTCGCGAATCTCTTTATCCAGCGAACCGTCCTCGGGGCCGAAGATGTACAGGGCGCGGTCGGGATGGGTGTATTCCGGCAGCGGCCGGGCGCCATCGACCAGTTCCACCGCCACGGGTACGCAGTTGAGCGGGAGGATTTTTTTCAGATCATCGATGCCGATCAGCGGGATGTCGTAGTGCACGCGTTTGGTGTCGGTGACGAAGTCGGCGGCGCGTTCATAACGCTTGCCTGTGTAGAACACCGACGCTACGCCGTAACAGCCTGCGGCGCGCATCACCGAACCGACGTTCTCCGGTGATTTGGGGTTATACAAACCAATGCAGCTGTACCGTTTATCTGCCACGAGCGGGGTGCCTTCGGGAAAAAGAGGGCGATTATACGGGGATTGGGGGAGGGCGGGCAGATTCGAGATTTGTGATGTCTGGCCGGCGGCCTTCGCGAGCAGGCTCGCTCCCACAGGGGAACGCATTTCAACTGTGGGAGCGAGCCTGCTTGCGAAAGGGCCGGGTCAGGCGATGAAGATCTTCAGTCTTCTTTTTTCATCAGGCCAGCCAGGGCCGCAAACGGGTTATGCGTGGCCTTAGCGATCTTCGGTGTGCTCAGCGAGCCCTCGCCGAAATACTGCTGATCGGTGTAACGCGAGTGTTCGTTGTCGTGGCAATACAGGCACAACAGCTCCCAGTTCGAGCCGTCCTGCGGGTTGTTGTCGTGGTTGTGGTCGCGGTGGTGCACGGTCAGTTCGCTCAGGCGCTTGCCGGAAAACTCACGGGCGCAGCGGCCGCAGACGTGCGGGTACATTTTCAGGGCCTTGTCGCGGTAGCCCATTTCCTTGTCGCGCTGGTTGTCGGCGAGGATGCGGTCCAGCTTCGACGTGTTGGTGGGGGTGGACGAACTCATGGGTTCACCTTTGCAGAAAGACTGATGACGGTTATGCGCAGAGTTTAGCTCAGCCCTTGAGCTTCTCGGCAATCCAGATCGTGTGGCGGGTGCCCTTGTTGCCGTGGGCGAAGACCTGGACTTCTTCGGCCTTGAAACCGGCCTTCTTCAATTTGTCGGAAAACTGCCGGTCGGCGCTGGCCGACCACACCGCGAGCACGCCTTTGGGGCGCAGGGCCTTGGCGCAGGCATTCAGACCAGCGGCGGAATACAGCCAGCTGTTGGCCTTCTGGGTCAGGCCTTCGGGGCCGTTGTCGACGTCGAGCATGATCGCGTCGAAACCGTTCGGCTCGCTTTGCAGCACATTGGCCACATCTTCCTGACGGATCACCGTGCGCGGGTCGAGCAATGGCCGACCGGATTTCTCCCCGAGCGGGCCGCGATTCCACTCGACCACGCCGGGCACCAGCTCAGCGACCACCACTTCGGCGGACTTGCCCAGGTGCTTGAGTGCCGAGGCGAGGGTGAAACCCATGCCCAGGCCGCCGATCAACACCCGCGAATTCGGCCGGCCGGCGACCTTGCGGCAGGGAATCTCGGCCAGTGCGTCCTCGGAACCGTGCATGCGCGTGTTCATCAACTGCCCGCCGTCGCCGCCCTGGATCTTGATGACGAAGTCCTCGCCATACTCGAACAGGCACAGGGCACCGCCGTTTTCAGGGATCGGGGTGGTGTCGAGCAGAACGAAACGTTTCATGGAAATCTCTACAAGGGGGAAGGCAAGCAGGCGCGTTGGGAGTAGCCTGAGCACAGACTAAAGGCCAAACGGAGCCCTTGATGAAGCGCACCATTCTAACGGTCATTACCCTGGCCGCGCTCGCGATGACTGCGGTGCAGGCCCAGCAGAGCGTTCCGGTCAGCCCGACGCCGCAACCCGGTTCGCCCGGCACCGCGACGCCGACGCCGTATCCGCAGATCACGCCGATCACCCTGCCCAAGTCGGGCGCCGGCAGCGGCAGCCCACCGCTGGTACCGATCGAAATGCCCAGCCCGCCGAGCAAGGATCAACCGGTGCCGGGCATCGAGCCGAACGGCAACAAGGTCAAATCCCCCGGCGGTTAAACCTGTTGCGCGGCGAGTTGGCCGTCGGCCATGCGCAGGCGTTTGGACAGCGAGACGGCGAGGGCGCGGATGATCTTTGCGGCGATTTTCGGTGCGTCGTTGAGCATTTTTTCCAGCGAGTCCTTGCCCAGGTTGAGCAACTGACAGTTGCTCGCCGCGATACACGTGGCTGAACGGCGCTCGCCATCAAGCACGGCCATTTCACCGAAGGCCCGGCCGCTGCGCAGGGTGGCCATGGTGATCACCTGGCCGTCGGCGCCGGTTTTCTGCACGGCGACCTGGCCGGTGTGGATGATGCACATGAAACTGCCGGCATCGCCCTCGCGAAAAATCGCCTCGCCCTCAGCTACGGTGCTGATGCTGAAGTAACCGGAAGCGGCCGCAAAGTCGGCCAGCTGCAATTGATCGAACAGGCCACAGTCCATCAGCCAGTCGCGGATTTCATTGTTCAGGAAGGTCGGTTCTGACATGTCGATGCGGTCTTTTTGTTATCACATTTCAAGGCTATACACGGATCCCGCAGGAATGGGCTTTTGTGGCGAGGGGATTTATCCCCGCTCGGCTGCGCAGCAGTCGCAAATCCTGCCAACTCGGTGCTTCAGGAATACTGAGTTTGCAGGTTTTGGGGCCGCTTCGCAGCCCGACGGGGATAAATCCCCTCGCCACAAGGGTCTGCAGTTAAGACCCAAGCCACCTTCAGAGTTCCTCAGGCAATCTGCAAAACCTTGAACACAAATGCATATTCGAGCGCTACGTCACGTAATCCCTGATAGCGCCCGCTCATGCCGCCATGCCCAGCACCCAATTCAGTCTTGAGCAGCAGCACATTGTCGTCGGTCTTGGTCGCGCGCAATTTCGCCACCCACTTGGCCGCCTCCCAATACTGCACACGGCTGTCGTTGTAACCGGCGATCACCAGCAGTGGCGGATAAGCCTGCGCGGTGACGTTTTCGTACGGCGCGTAAGCCTTGATCCGATCATAGACGTCCGGTTCTTCCGGGTTGCCCCATTCGTCGTATTCGGTGACGGTCAGCGGCAGATCGGGGTCGAGCATGGTGTTGAGCACGTCGACGAACGGCACTTCGGCAATCGCCAAGCCGAACAGGTCCGGGCGCTGGTTGAGCACCGCGCCGATCAGCAGGCCACCGGCGCTGCCGCCGCTGATCGCCAGTTTTTCCGCCGTGGTGATGCCGTTGAGGATCAGAAACTCGGCGCAGGCGATAAAGTCGCTGAAGGTGTTGTGTTTGTGTTCCTGCTTGCCGGCGCGATACCAGGCTTCGCCCAATTCACCACCACCGCGTACGTGAGCGATGGCGAAGGCCATACCGCGATCGAGCAGGCTCAGGCGCGCGTGGGAAAACCACGGATCGAGGCTGGAACCGTAGGCGCCGTAACCGTACAGATACAGCGGCACCGGTTTACCGACCATCTCGCGCTTCATCACCAGACTGATCGGCACCTGCGTGCCGTCCGGGGCGGTGGCCCATAGACGTTGGCTGACATAGGCGTCGGCATCAAATTGGCCGAGTACCGGAGTTTCCTTGAGCACCGTTTGCTCGCCGCTGGCGAGGATCAACTGGCGCACCTGGGCCGGGCGATTCAACGCTTCGTAGCGCAAGCGAATGCGATCGCTCTCGAATTCCAGGCTGTTTTGCACATGCAGACTGTAGGCCGCATCGGGCAACTGCACGCGATACGACGCCTGGCCCTGCGGGTGAACCTCAATGATCGGCAGGCCACCTTCGCGCAGGCTCAAGGTCATCGCCTCTGCGTTGAGGCTGACGCCGTCGAGCATCACATCATCGTTGTGCGGGATCAGGTTCTGCCAGTCGGCCTCGCTTGGCGGCACGCCAGTGTCCGGGGCCTGATACAGAGCGAAGTTGATGCCGTCGCGGTTGGTGCGGATAAACCAGGTCCAGACGCCATCAAGCAGGCCGTGGTCGACGTCGTATTCGTGATCTTCGACCCGTGGCGCCAGGCAGCTGAATGGCAGATGTGGCTGATTGGCGTCCAGCGCCCAGACTTCACTGGTGGTCTTGCTGCCCAGCGACAGCAGCAATTGCTGTTCGGAGCTGGCGCGGTAGCAGTGCAGGAAGAACCGCCCGTCCGGCTCGTGAAAAACCTCTTCGGCGGCAGTGCCGTCGAGGCGATAGCGGAACAGTTTATGCGGGCGATGGGTGTCGTCGAGCACACCGAAAAACAGGGTCAGGCTGTCGTTGGCCCAGGTCATGCTGCCGTCGCAATCCTCGAATTCCAGTTCGCTGACCCTGTCGTTGGACAGCTCTTTGACGAACAGCGTGTAGACCTCATCGCCCGAAGCATCGACGCTGTAGGCCAGGCGCTGGTGATCGGGGCTGATGCTGAAAGCACCGAGCGAGAAGAAGCCGCCATCGGCCAGCGTATTCGGGTCGAGCAGCAATTGTTCGCGGCTTTCATCGAGGGTCAGGCTGTCGTCGGCAGGACGCGGGCAACGGTAGTGCCGGGCGTATTCGTCACCGGCGGTGGTGCGCGTGTAATACAGATACGGGCCCCAAGGCGAGGGCAGGGACAGATCAGTCTCGAGAATCCGGCCCTTGATCTCATTGAACAGGCTTTCGCGCAATTCGGCCTGATCGGCGGTTTGCGCTTCCTGATAAGCGTTTTCAGCCTTGAGGTAGTCGAGCACCGCGTCGGTGTCGCGCTCCTGCAGCCAGGCATACGGGTCGGCGCCGGGCGCCCGCTGGGCAATCGGGGCAGTCATGACATTGGCGGATTCGGGCATGGGAGGCTCTCGGACAATATTCGGATAAAGGTTTCGCGTATTTTGAAACCGCCGCAGAGCCCTGTGGGAGCGAGCTTGCTCGCGAAGGCGTCCTGGCAGATGACTTTTGCTGCAATGACACACCGCATTAGCGAGCAAGCTCG
>NZ_JASCPT010000019.1:0-56948 GCF_029959775.1 Pseudomonas sp. PS01270
GTGTCGGTCATAGAGGGTCTGGCTGACCTGACGCCTTCGCGAGCAGGCTCGCTCCCACAGGTTTCGTGGCTTGCTCAGAAACTCCCGAACGCCCAAATATCCAATGTGAGAGCGAGGGCCAGTTTGGGCGCCCAAAAAAGCCCGGCATCGCTGCCGGGCTTTGGTGTCTTCAGCGCTTTACGCAGCGATCTTGTTGGCCGCCATTTCCTTTTTGTGGTTTGCCTTCATGGCTTCCATTTGCGCACCCAGTTCCTCGAGCTTGGCCTTGCCCAGAAGCTTCTGCGCTTTCGGGAACATTTCCTCTTCTTCCTCTTCGATGTGATGCTCCAGCAGTTCCTTGACCACTTTGACCCGACCAGCAAATTCCGGGGTGCCTGGATCGGTTTCTTTCAGATCAGGCAGTACCAGTGAGTCCACGGTGCGGTGCTCTTCCTTGGCTTCGTAGTACATGATGTCTTCTTCCTTGCTGCCGGCTTCCTTGAACGCAGGGTAGAGAATCTCTTCTTCGAGGCGGGTGTGGATGGTGATTTCCATTTCCAGTTTGCCCAGCAACTCGACGCGTTTTTTCAGCGCGCGGTCGGTGGATTCACTCAGTTGGCTGAGGATGGCTTTGACTTTTTCATGGTCGGCTTTGAGAAGATCGATGGCATTCATTTTTTGAGGCCTCTGCTTTTCACGGATTGAACACAGCGTTCTTTTTTTCGCGCTGCTGTGTATTCAGGAAGAGGCTATCGCAGGACTCGTGCCAATTCGCCGACCAAGTCCACCCCGCGTAAATCAGGGCCTGACGGCGAAGCAGGCATAACGCCTTCGTGCAGGCTGCAAGATGTCCGCGTGGCGGGCATTGCATATAACAAGCCCGGCAAAAGCCGGGCTGTGGTGATACTTCAGACGGGCCTGCACCCGTGGGTCACCGGTTAGCCTGGGAAGGCGAAATGCGACCGACATGCTTGGGTCCCGCCAACGCCCAGGCGATCAGGCCGAACAGCGGCACGAACACGATCAGCACGATCCACACGCCTTTATTGCTCGATTTCCCCTCGCTTTTACGCACCCGGTTGATGGCCCAAAGCTCGATCAGCACGAGAATGACCGCCAATACGATCCACACGGTTTCGATTTGCATAGGCTTAACTCCTGATGGTCTGTGCGTTAGGCGACGAGAGGGGCGTTGGGTTCATTCTTTTTGCCTGGGACAAGCGGACGCGGTGATACACGGTTGCAAAATAAATGTCTGGTCGCCGCTGCGCCCTATATCCTCTGCGCCATACGTTTAGGCTGGAACAGGGACAGGGCAATGGCATTCAGGGTGATGGTCGTCGGTGGTTACGGCAATTTCGGCAGTATCGTTTGTCGGCATCTGGCGCAGATGCCAGAGATTGAACTGCTGCTGTCGGGCCGCGATGCGCGCAAGCTGCAACACAAGGTCGCCGAGCTGCAAGCGCAGTCGGGCCGAGCTTGCGAAGGCTGGTGCGGTGATGCGATGGGCGCAGGTTTTCAAGCGGCGTTGCGAGAGTTGAATATTCAGTTGGTGGTGCACACCGGCGGGCCGTTTCAGGGGCAGTCCTACGCGGTTGCTGAAAACTGCATCGATGCCGGGGTCAATTACTGCGATCTGGCTGACTGCCGCACCTTCGTCAACGGCATTGATGTGCTCGACGCCCGCGCCAGGGAGGCTGGTGTGGCCGTGCTCAGCGGTTGCAGTTCGGTGCCGACCTTGTCTTCGGCAATCATCGATCAGCAGCGCTCACGTTTTGCGCGAATCGACTCGATCGAGCATGGCATTTCTTCCTCGGCGAAGATGCCGGGCCTGTCCACAGTCGAAGGCGTGCTCGCCTACGCAGGCAAACCGATCAAACAATTGAAAAACGGCCAGGTTCACGAAGTATTGGGCTGGCTCGACCTGACCCTGCGCAGCATGCCGCAACTGGGCAAGCGGGTGCTGGCCAATGTCGATGTGCCTGACATGGATATTTTCGCACGCCGCTATGGCGCACAGACGCTGCGCTTCAAGGCTGGCGCCGGCCTGAAGCTCGGCGGTGTCGCCAACGCCTTGCTCGCGCAAGCCTTGCGCTTCGGTCTGGTGCGCGATCATGTGCGCTGGGCGGCGCGCCTGCATCGACTGGGCACGTGGTTCGAACGCTTCGGTGATGGCAAAAGCGCGATGTACATCGATGTTCAAGGCATCGGAGTTGACGACCAGCCGCTGAGCATGACCGCGCAACTCACCGCACTGAATGACAAAGGCCCGGAAATCCCCAGCTGCGCCGCCGTCGCCCTGGCAATCAAAATGGCGCGGGGTTATGCACCGCAACCTGGCGCGCGGCCGTGTGTTGGCGAAATCACCGTTGAGGAATATCTGGCGGCGATCAACGATCCGGCCAATCTGAGTCTGTCGGTTCAGTTCGCCGAAGGGCAGCGTTGAGATGCTCTATCTCTGCCTGAAGTACCTGCACGTCATTGCGGCGATTTTCCTCTTTGGTTTCGGCATGGGCTCCTACCTCTACCTGATCGCCGCCAGCCGCAGCGGCAACCCGCAAGTGATCGCCCATGTCGCACGAATGGTGGTGCGCTTTGATACGTGGATCACCACGCCGGCCGGGTTTGTGCAGGTCATTACCGGCTATCTGCTGATGAGGCTCTCGGGGCTTTCGATGAGCACCGAATGGCTGCTGACTTCGCTGATCATTTTCTTCTGTGTCGGCGCGTTGTGGCTGCCGGTGCTGGTATTGCAGAAGCGTTTGCAGAGCATGGCGCTGAGCGCGGGCGAGGGCGGCCTGCCTCTGGATGATCGCTACGCGAGCACGTACCGCTGGTGGTTCTGGATGGGCGTCGCCGGGTTCGCCGGGATGTTTGTCATCGTGCTGATGATGGTGACGAAGATGACGCCGCTGCAACTGATCGGGTCAGCCGTGGGCTTTTAGAAAACGGCTTTCATGATCCGCAGTCGGCAGCAGACAAGTGTCGTACTTGCCGAACAGCCGATAGCGGTTCAGCGCGATGCGATCGTAAGCCCCGTCGCGCAGACGACGGGGCAAGATCCGCAGCAGTTTCAGCGGCTGCCAGCGCGTTGGCAGTTGCCCGACCACTTCCAGGAATGCATCTGATCGCTCCCAATAATTGCGGTCGCGGATCACCGCCATGGTGTCGAACTCGTCCAGCGGCAAACCGGCCCACGCCAGCAAGGCCTGGCCCTCGGGCGATTGCACGGTCGCCAGCCGCACATGGCGCTGACGGTCATGGCGAATCAGAAAACGCGCCCAGCCGTTGCACAGTTTGCACACGCCGTCGAACAGCACCACGGTTTCGCCGGGCTTGAGCAATGGCGCGGGGGTGGGGCGGGTTTTCATGGCAGGCATCGGCGGATGTCCTTGGCGGCGGTTGTCGCGATCATAACCTTGATCATCGGACTATAAGAGTGGATCGCGCCGGTATTGCCCCGGCGATATGCCGTGCACACGGCGGAATGCAGCGCCAAACGCCGCGTCGGACAGGTAGCCCAGTGACGCGGCGACAGTAGCCACATTGTCCCGACCATTGCGCAAGCGAAACGCGGCTACGCGCATCCGCCAGCGCGTGGCGTATTCGACCGGTGCCAGACCCATGCGTGTCTTGAACAGCGCGGCGAAACCGGAGCGCGACATGCAGGCAATCTCGGCCATTTGCGTCAGGCGCCAAGGTTTTTCCGGGGCACCGTGAACGGCGCGCAAGACGCCGGCAATCGCCGGTTCCCGCAGCCCGCCCAGCCAGGCCAGTTGTTCGGCATCCGCGCTGTTGATGTGATGGCGCAGCGCATGGATGAAGATCAGCCGCAGCAGGTCGTTGCACATCGCCTGCGAGCCGGCCCGATGTGACGGCCACTCGCGGCCCAGTTCATCAAGCAGCCAACCGAACGACGAGGCGCCTGCGGTTTCGGCACGAATGATCAGCGAGGCGGGCAGCACATCGAGCAGCTCGGTTGCGCCGGGTCCCGATAGCGACACGCTGCCGCCCAGCAGCTCGACTTCCTCGCCGACGCCAAAGGTCGCCGAGACGCCGTCATGGGCAAAAACATCCGCTGCATTCACCGCCTCGACGTCGGCGCCGCTGGCCAGAATGAACGGCGTGCGCGACACCACAAAACAGTCGCCGGCCTGCAACAGTCGCGCCGGCAAGCCCTGCATGCGCAACCAGCATTCGCCTCGTCGCACCACGTTGAATTTCAGTTCGATGGGTTGAAATCGCAGCGCCCAGACACCGCCCGCTTGCAAGCGAACCGAGCAGGCTGCGCGCAGTTCCGAGAGCGCCAATACGGCAGAAAGTGGATCGCCAGCAGGGTTTTGGATGATCACGACAGAAACCTGGATTTATCAGACTGGTTCGTCCGGCGAGCTTAGCCAAGAATGAAGGCCTTCGATAGCTCACTCAGGATTACGCCCATGGCCACGCTTCAACAACCTGTGCAATCACCGTTCAACGCCGCCAGCACAGCGGCTGAAGTCATGGCCGGCATCGATCTGCGCGGGCAGCTCGCTGTGGTCACCGGCGGCTATTCCGGCTTGGGTCTGCTGACGGTAAAAAGCCTCGCGGCGGCAGGGGCGCAGGTCATTGTGCCGGCCAGAGATACGGAGCGGGCAGAGGTGGCATTGGCCGGTGTTGACGGTGTCCGCGTGATGCCCGTGGACCTCATGCAGGCCGAGTCGGTGGCGGCGTTCAGCCACAGCGTGGTCAGCGCGGGTCAGCCAGTGTCCTTGCTGATCAACTGCGCCGGAATCATGGCCGCGCCGTTGCTGCGCGATGCCGATGGCCATGAAAGCCAGTTCGCGACCAACCATCTCGGTCATTACCGCCTGACCTGCGGCCTCTGGCCCGCGCTGGTCAAGGCTGGACAGGCGCGGGTGCTGTCGGTGTCATCGCGCGGGCATCAGATTGCCGGGGTGGACTTTGCCGACATCGATTTCCTGCAACGGCCGTATGACAAATGGGTCGCCTATGGCCAGTCGAAAACGGCCAATGCCTTGTTCGCGATTGCACTGGATCAGCGTGGACGTAGCCAAGGTGTTCGCGCATTTTCATTGCATCCGGGGCAGATTCTGACGGATCTGGCACGGCACTTGAGCACGGCGGAACTTGCCGCATTCGACGCGCTGGATGAGCAGGGTCGGCCACGGCTGGATGCGCACAATGGACTGAAAACTGTCGAGCAAGGCGCGGCGACGGGGTTGTGGTGTGCGACCAGTGCATTGCTTGCGGATTTGGGCGGTGTGTATTGCGAAGACTGCAATGTTGCGTCGATCAATCAACCTGAAGCGGGCCGCAAGGGTGTTGCGAAATGGGCGGCGGATGCTGAGCTGGCTGAGCGACTTTGGGCGGTTTCGGAGCTATGGACGGGGCTCACGGTCGCATAAATCGAGTCAAAGGCCAAAAGCCCCTCACCCTAACCCTCTCCCGGGGGAGAGGGGACTGACCGAGGTGTTTAGGAGAAATTCGCCGACCTGAAATACCGGGTCGAACTCAGGTTTTGAACAGCACCCGAATCGGCTCCCTCTCCCTCGGGAGAGGGCTGGGGTGAGGGGCTGCTCGATAGAGTTACTCTCCCAGCTTCGCCCAGAATTCCTCCGCCGAAGGGCTGATCGGCGCGGTCGGGCGAGTCAGGTGTATTTCCAGCGGAATATCCCAACTTTCATCCAGTGCCCTGACCAGACGCCCGTCAGCCATTTCCTGTTCGGTCAGGCTTTTTGGCAGCCAGGCGACGCCTTTGCTTTCCAGCGCCATCGACATCAGCACTGCCGCCAGATGGCTGCTGAACAGCGGTTTCAAATGCAGATAATCGGCCTTGCCGTGCAGTCTGTGGGCGACGATTCGGCCCAGGCCGGATTCGTGGGTGTAGGCCAGATAGGGCAGGGTTTCAGGCGACGTGCCGAACTGGGCTGAAGCACTCGCCAGCGGCACAAGTACGTCCTCGCCGACCTTCTTGCCAATGAACTGATCAGACGCCAGTAATGGCGGAACGTCGGGGTGGCGATGGCACAGCAGGAACTGCACCTGGCCATGAATCAGCATCTGTTCGCACACGGCCATGCTGTCGGAATGCAGGCGAACCGCATCGATCGGCGCGCCACTTTCGGCGCTGCGCAACCAGCGTGGGAAGAAGGTGAATGACAGTGAGTGAGTGGCAGCAAACTGCAAGGTTTTCGCGGCCATGCCGGCCACTTCCTGAGCCTCGGAGCGCATGCGGTAAAGGCGTCTGGCCGCTTCCTGGGCGCTCGGCAAAATCTGCCGGCCGGCCTCGGTCAACGTCGCGCCCTGCGGGGTGCGCACGAACAATTCGACACCCATCCAGTTCTCCAGCGAGCGCACTCGGCGACTGAACGCCGGCTGCGTCACATGGCGCGCTTCGGCGGCCCGGACAAAGCTGCCGTACTCGGCCAGTGCTGAAAAATCCTCAAGCCAAACCAGTTCCAAGGGCAATGCCTCCTGTGCATAGGGCGCGGCATTAATAGCATTGGGCGGGTGCCATCGCAAAGCATAACGTTGGGTCACCACAACAAGAGGAACCCGTCATGCGTATCGTCGATATCCGTGAAAAAACCGTCTCCATTGCTTCCCCGATCGCCAATGCCTACATCGATTTTTCGAAGATGACCTGCTCGGTCGTCGCGGTCATTACCGACGTGATCCGCGACGGCAAACCGGTCATCGGTTACGGCTTCAACTCCAACGGTCGCTACGGCCAGGGCGCGCTGATGCGCGACCGTTTTCTGGCGCGGATCACTGAAGCCGACCCGGAAACCCTGATTGATCACGAGAACAATAACCTCGATCCGTTCGCCATCTGGAAAACCCTGATGACCAACGAAAAACCGGGCGGGCATGGCGAGCGTTCAGTAGCGGTCGGCACCATCGATATGGCGGTGTGGGACGCGGTGGCGAAGATCGAAGGCAAGCCGCTGTATCGCCTGCTTGCCGATCGTTATCGCAACGGTGTGGCCGATGACAAAGTCTGGGTGTATGCGGCCGGTGGTTATTACTACCCGGGCAAGGACCAGAGCAAGCTCAAGGCGGAAATGCAGAGCTACCTGGATCGTGGCTACGACGTAGTCAAGATGAAGATTGGCGCGGTGCCGCTGGACGAAGATATCCGCCGCATCGAAGCGGTGCTCGAAGTGGTGGGCGACGGCCAGCGCCTGGCGGTCGACGCCAACGGCCGCTTCGATCTGCAGACCGGTATCGCCTACGCCGAAGCGATCAAGAAGTACAACCTGTTCTGGTACGAAGAAGTCGGCGACCCGCTGGATTATGCGCTCCAGGCCGAGTTGGCCAATCACTACGAACTGCCGATGGCCACCGGCGAAAACCTGTTCTCTCACCAGGACGCCCGCAACCTGTTGCGCCACGGCGGCATGCGCCCGGACCGTGACTACCTGCAATTCGACTGCGCGCTGTCCTACGGTCTCGTCGAGTACATGCGCACCCTGAAAGTGATGGAAGAGCTGGGTTGGTCTTCGCGTCGCGTGGTACCGCATGGTGGTCACCAGATGTCGCTGAACATCGCCGCCGGTCTGCACCTGGGCGGCAACGAATCGTACCCGGACGTGTTCCAGCCCTTCGGCGGTTTTGCCGATGGCATCCGCGTAGAAAACGGCTACGTCGGGCTGCCGGAAATTCCGGGCGTCGGCTTCGAAGCCAAATCTGCGCTGTATGCCGTCATGCGCGAACTGGGCGAGGGCTGATTCGGTTTTATCTGCGGCCTCGATTTCCGAGGCCGCACCTTCAGGCGTCATCCTCGACGCCAAAGCCACATGCCCACCACAACAATAAAATGAGGTGCTTCCGTGGAAACTTCAAAATCACGCTGGTACAGCCAGCTCTATGTGCAAGTGCTGATCGGCATCGTCATCGGCGCTGCCATCGGATACTTCGTGCCGGACATCGGCGCCAAGCTGCAGCCGTTTGCCGACGGTTTCATCAAACTGATCAAGATGCTCCTGGCGCCGATCATTTTCGGCACGGTAGTGGTCGGTATCGCCAAGATGGGCAGCATCAAGGAGGTCGGCCGCATCGGTGTGAAAGCGCTGATCTACTTCGAGATTCTTTCCACCATCGCTCTGGTGGTCGGCCTGATCGTAGTCAACGTGGTCAAGCCCGGCGCCGGCATGAACATCAACGCCGGCACCCTCGATGGCAGCGCTGTCAACAAGTACAGCCAGGCGGCGAGCGAGCAGGGCGGCCTCGTCGAATTCTTCCTCAATATCATTCCGCATACCTTCCTCGGCGCCTTCTCCAATGGCGTCATGCTGCAGGTGATTCTGTTGTCGGTGCTGATGGGCGTCGCCTTGGTGCAAATGGGCGAAACCAGCAAACCGCTGATCAACACCATCGACCTGTTCCTGCAAGGTCTGTTCAAAATCGTCGCGATGGTCATGCGTCTGGCGCCGCTGGGCGCGGGGGCTGGCATGGCATTCACCATCGGCAAATACGGCATCGGCACTCTGCTTTCGCTGGGGCAGTTGCTGGTCGCGCTGTACATCACCACGCTGATTTTCATCGTCGTTGTATTGGGCGCGGTGGCGCGATGGTCGGGCATGCCGCTGATGCAGTTTCTGCGGTATTTCAAAGATGAAATCCTGATCACCCTGGGCACCTGTTCGACCGAAGCGGTGCTGCCGCGAATGATGGTCAAACTGGAAAAGCTCGGCTGCAAGAAATCCGTGGTCGGCATGGTCCTGCCGACGGGCTACACCTTCAACGCGGACGGCACCTGCATCTACCTGACCATGGCAGCAATCTTCATCGCCCAGGCGACCAACACGCCGCTGACCTTCATGGATCAGATGATTCTGCTCGGCGTGTTCCTGCTGACCTCCAAGGGCTCGGCCGGTGTGGCGGGGGCAGGATTCGTGACCTTGGCGGCCACGCTCACCACCATTCACTCCATACCTCTGGTGGGCCTGGTGTTGCTGTTGGGCATCGACCGCTTCCTCAACGAGGCGCGAGCGGTGACCAACCTGATCGGCAACGGCATCGGCACCATTGCCATTGCCAAATGGGACAACTCCTTCGATGTCGAAGCGTGCGAGCGGGAAATCGCTGCCATGAAGCACGACAAGGCTGCACGCAAGGCGCTGCTGGCGCACAAGTAATCCGCGCAACGTGGCGATGTTGGCGACAGCTCGCCACGGCTTCCTGGCTAACCATCATGCGATGGCGATAGCGTGGTCATTTCGCAACCCCACAACTGCAAGAACGGTTGGCTGATCCTGGCCGGCCCAACCCATCGGCTGACCAGTTCGCACTTGCCGTCCATGCATAACTGGTAATCGCCGGCCTCCGGGGTTCGGCCTAATTGCAGTGGTTGCAGCGGCGGCAAGTGGCGTCGGAAATGCCAACTACCGTTCTCCAGCCGGGCGTCGTCGGGTATCTCCATGCCAGCGCCGTTGCCGCGAACCCTGGCCTGCTCAAGAACCAGGCCTTGGGCCGTGACGCGGTAGTCTTCCTCCCAGCGGATCTTTTCGATGCTGTGGTTCCATGCCAGGGTGAAGTTCGCTACCGGCAATTGTGCCCAAATGCTGCCGGCCAGACCCAGGCACAAGCCGATCATGCATTGGCCGCTGCGGCGCGCCGCGAGCGCCAGACGTGTTGCACGATTACCAGAATCCCGAGTGCGAAGCCGATTTCATCGGTCACCGGCAGTGCCACGATCAGCAGGGCGCCCGCAGCGAGACTCAGCAAACGTTCCCAAAGCAGCATTTTCTGTTGCAGAAAACCGGTAGACGCCATGCCCCAGAGACCAACCGCCAGAAGAGTCTTGATCAGCATGTAGGCAGTCGCCCACAAGTTGTCGCCTTGCAGCATCAGCGCCGGGTTGTAGACCGCCATGAACGGGATGACGAAACCGGCCAGCGCAATGCGCACCGCCCACAGGCTGATCTTGAAGCCGCTTTCCTTGGCGATAGGTGCGGCGGCAAAACAGGCGAGGGCGACCGGCGGGGTCAGGTCGGCGAGGATGCCGAAGTAGAACACGAACATGTGCGACACGATCAGTGGCACGCCGAGCTCCAGCAGGGCAGGCGCGGCGATCGAACTGGTGATGATGTAGTTGGGAATGGTCGGAATGCCCATCCCCAGCACCAGGCAGGTGATCATCGTCAGGATCAGTGACAGCAGCAGGTTGTCGCGGCCGATGGCGAGAATGTAGCCAGCGAACGTCGAAGCGACGCCGGTGAGCGAAACGATGCCGATAATGACGCCGACCAGTGCGCAGGCGATGCCCACCGGTACCGCGTGGCGGGCGCCCTCGACCAGCGCGTGCAGGCAGATCAGCAGCGTTTCGCGACCACCCTTGATGAAAGCGCAGACCAGCACCAGGACGGCAATGACCGCGAAAATCACCGCGATGCCAAGCTGGAAAAAACCTGTGCAGAGCACGCCCAGGGCAATCCAGAACGCACAACGCAGGCCAAAGCTGTGCACCCGAAAAATGATCGCCGAGCCAAGAATCACGATGGCAGTCAATGCCAGGCCGACCATGCCCGAGAACAGCGGTGTGCGCCCGGAAAACAGCAGGTACACCAGGACCAGCAGAGGAATCAGCAAATACCAGCGGGCTTTCACCGCGCCCCAAGCGCTGGGGCATTGGTCTTTGGGCAAGCCCTTGAGGTTGGAGCGCTTGGCTTCCAGATGGACCATCCAGAATACTGAACCGAAATACAGCAGGGCCGGTATCAGCGCTGCCTTGGCGATTTCGACGAAGGGCACATTGATGGTTTCAGCCATGATGAAGGCGACCGCGCCCATCACTGGAGGCATGATCTGGCTGCCCATGCTGGAGGTGGCTTCCACGCCGCCGGCGAACGCGGCGCGATAGCCAAAGCGCTTCATCAGCGGAATGGTGAATTGCCCGGTGGTCACGACGTTGGCGATCCCGGAGCCGGTGATCGTCCCCATCAACGCCGACGAGGCCACGGCCACTTTCGCCGGGCCTCCCAGCTTGTGACCGAACAAGCCCATGGCGAAGTCGGTAAACAATTTGATCATGCCGGCCTGCTCGAGGAATGCGCCGAACAGGATAAACAGGAAAATGTAGGTCGCCGACACATAGGTCGGCGTGCCGTACAGCCCTTCGGTGCCGAACGACAGCTGATTGATGATCTGGTCGAAACCGTAGCCGCGATGGGCCAATTCGCCGGGCAGGTATTCCCCGAACAGCCCGTACGCCAGGAACAGCCCGCAAATCACCGGCAGCGCAATGCCCATGACCCGTCGCGCAGCTTCGAAGACCAGAACAATCAGCACGATGCCGATAACCAGATCGGCGGACGTAAGATCACCGGAACGCTGGATCAGATCGGCCTCGAACACCCATTGATACAGCGCGGTAGCGATAGCGGCCAGGCTCATCAGCCAGGCCAGCGGTTGCCACGGACGGTCTGTGCCGTGTGCCGGATAACTGAGAAACACCACCCACAGCAGGAAGCCGACGTGGACCGCACGCAGCACCTGGCTGGAGAGGGGGGAAAAGGCTGCGGTGATGATCTGGAAAATCGAGAACAGCAACGCTACGTAAAACAGGGTTTTCGGCCAGTCCCGTGGGTTCGCGGAAATACCGTGATGCTCGTCACTCATTGGCTGCCTTCCTCATGACCACACAAAGGAATCGACGCTGCAGTGGCCGTCACGCCACTGCGCACAAGCGCTTATAAAGCGCCTTTTTCCTTGTAGTAGCGTTCGGCGCCGGGGTGCAGCGCGATCGGCAGGTTTTTCGCGGCCGCTTCCAGCTTGATGTCCTTGGCCGCCGAATGGGAGTTACCCAAGCGCCCCAGGTTGTCGAACAGCAGGCGGGTCATGTCATAGACGACGTCATCCGGCAGGTCGGCGCGGGTCACCAGAATATTGGTGATTGCCACGGTGGGCACGGCTTCGGCCTGTCCGTCGTAGGTGTTGGCCGGGATCATTGCGCTCTGGTAGGCCGGATTGCCGATTTTTGCCACCACTTCACTCGGGATAGCCACGTAGTTCAGCGGCATCACCGACGACAGGTCACGAATGGCGGCCATGCCCAGTCCTGACGATTGCAGGGTGGCGTCCAGTTGCCGGTTCTTGATCAATTCCACCGATTCGGCAAACGGCAGATATTGCACCTTGCCCATGTCCTCGTAGGTCAGGCCGGCCGCTTTGAATATCGCCCGCGCATTCAATTCGGTGCCGGATTTTGGGGCGCCGACCGAGATGGTCTTGCCCTTGAGATCGGCGAGGGTTTTGATCCCCGACTCTTTGCTGGCGACGATTTGAATGTAATTGGGATAGGCACCGCCCAAGGCGCGCAACTTGGTCAGCGGTGTTTTGAAGCCTGCGTCTTCCACGCCGTTTTTGGCGTCGGCCACTGAGTCGCCCAAAGCCAGGGCCAATTCGCCGCGACCGGCCTGTAGCAGGTTGAGGTTTTCTACCGACGCTTTGGTGGCCTGCACCGATGTCTTCGAGCCGGCAATACCGTCGCTGTAGATTTGCGACAGACCGACCCCGATCGGGTAGTAAACCCCACTGGTTCCGCCGGTGAGAATATTGATGAACACGGGCGCGGCCTGCGCGGCACTGCTAAGGGTCAGCGTGGCGGCGGCCAGCAGGGCAAAGCGTGTTTTGACTCGCATGGGGGCACTTCTCCGTCTTGTTATGGTTTTAAGCAGAGTGATTGCACTCTGGCCGGTCCCGGCTGAACGTGATCGTCACGACGTCAGTTCATCCCCAGCCAGTTCGGCAGCACCAGTGAGATCCACGGCACGTAAGTAATCAGGATCAGGAACAACAGCAGAATCGACAACCAGGGCATCGCGGCTTTGACTGTGGCCGGCAAGGACATGCCGGTCACCGCCGAGGTCACGAACAGGTTCAGGCCCACCGGTGGCGTGATCAGGCCGATCTCAAGGTTGACCACCATGATGATGCCGAGGTGAATCGGATCGATGCCCAGTTTCATCGCGATGGGAAAGAGGATGGGCGCCAGGATCAGGATGATCGCTGACGGTTCCATGAACGCGCCGGCAATCAACAGCACAATGTTGACCATCAGCAGAAACGTCACCGGCGTCAGCCCGGCTTCGATCACCCAGGCAGTAATTTGTTGAGGTAACTGTTCGGTGGTCAGCACGTGGGCGAACAGCATGGCGTTGGCAATGATGAACATCAGCATGATGCTCAGCTTGGCCGAGTCGAGGAGAACCTTGGGTGTCTCGCGAAAGGTCAGATCCTTGTAGACGAACAAGGCGATGAAGGCCGAATAGACGGCTGCCACTGCGGCAGCTTCGGTCGGGGTGAACATGCCCGAATAGATGCCGCCGAGGATGATCACCATCAGCAACAGGCCCCATATTGCCTTGCGTGCCGTACTCAGAAACTCGCGAAGCGTCGCACGCGGCAAGGCGGGGAGATTTTTCTTCACCGCAACGATGTAGATCGCCACCATCAATGCGGTGCCCAGCAGCAGGCCAGGTACCACGCCGGCCATGAACAGCTTGCCCACGGAGGTTTCTGTAGCGGCGGCGTAAACCACCATCACAATCGACGGCGGGATCAGGATGCCCAGCGTACCGGCGTTGCAGATGATCCCTGCGCCGAACGCTTGCGGATAGCCGGAACGGACCATCCCGGCAATCGCAATCGAGCCCACCGCAGCGACCGTGGCGGGACTTGAACCGGAGAGGGCGGCGAACAGCATGCAGGCCAGCACCGCCGCGATGGCCAGGCCGCCGCGAATATGCCCGACACAGGCGTTGGCGAAGTCGATCAGCCGGCGGGCGACGCCGCCGGTGGTCATGAAGGCCCCGGCCAGCAGGAAAAACGGAATGGCCAGCAGCGTGTAGTGTTCCGAGGTCTCGAACAGTTTGATCGCCAGAGAGCGCACCGAGTCGGGACTGAAGAAAATGATCGTCAGGGAGCCGGCCAGGCCCAGTGAGATGGCGATCGGCACGCCGATGAACATCAAGGCGAACAAGGCCACGAACAGGAAGGCGATGGTCATGGCTTGTCATCCTCGTGTTCGGCAAGTTTCAGCGCGTCGGCCGCTTCATCGGCCAGCCCGAGGCCGGTCTGACGGTTGAGCAGGATGCGCAGGAGAATTTCAGCGAAGCGGATGAACACCAGCGCGAAGCCCAGCGGCACGATCAACCCGATATGCCACTGCATGACGCCGAAATGGCCGAGATCCTCGGCACCGATACCGGCGTTCATCAAGGTTTCGATCCATTCGAAGCTGGCGACGGCGAGCAGCCCCGCGTAGGCCAGACAGCACAGGCAGGCGAGGATGCCGATGTAACGCTGTACCGATCTGCGCGCCAGTTTGACCAGTGCGTCGACACCGATATGCCCGGCGGTGCGCACGCCATAAGCCAGGCCGAAAAAAATCAGCCAGCCGAACAGCGCTTTGGTCAGGGCAGTGCTCCAGGTCATGGCCTGCGCCATGCCCATGATCTGATCGCCAACGGCGAACAGCGGAACACTGGCCGCCGGCCAATGATCGGCGAGCCAGTAAAACAGACTGTAGAAATTGTTGAGGATCACGTAGACAAACGTGACGAGGGTCATGGCCGCAAGAAGGAAGACGATGAAGCCTTCCTCGAAGTGTTCCCAGATTCGCCGAAGCGCTTTCATGGATGGCATCTCACGTCGAGTGAAGACGGGCAGGCGCCGACGCAGCGGCGCCTGCCTTGGGATTATTGCGCCTGGTTTGCGGCTTCGGCAGCAGAGATCAGCTCAGCGCCGATTTCGCCTTCGAATTTCTTCCACACCGGTTTCATCGCATCGCGCCATTGCCCACGTTCTTCTGGCGTGAGGGTGATGATTTCCGTGGTTTTGGCGGCAAGGATGCGCTGCTTGTCACCCTCGTTCAGTTGCTGGGCTTCCTTGTTCACGTGGGTGGTGACTTCCACGACGATCTTGTCCAGTTCGCTGCGCACGTCGGGCGGCAGGCCGTTCCAGAATTTGGTATTGGTGATCAGCATGTAGTCCAGTACACCGTGGTTGGATTCGGTGATGTACTTCTGCACTTCATGCATCTTTTGGCTGTAGATGTTCGAGTAAGGATTCTCCGCCCCGTTGACCACTCCGGTCTGCAGGCCTTGGTATACCTCGGCAAAACTCATCTTGCGCGGATTGGCCCGCACCGCCTTGAACTGCTCCTCCAGCACCGCAGAGGCCTGCACCCGGAACTTCAGGCCGCGCGCATCCGCCGGTACACGCAGTGGTTTGTTGGCCGACAGTTGTTTCATGCCGTTGTGCCAATAAGCCAGGCCGGTGATGTTTTTGCTTTCCATGGATTTGAGCAGGCCCTGACCCTGCGGGCTCAGTTGAAAGCGGTCGACAGCGTTGATGTCATTGAAGAGGAAGGGCAGGTCGAACAACTGCACTGACTTGGTGTATTGCTCGAACTTGGCCAGCGACGGCGCAATCATCTGCACATCGCCGAGCAACAGGGCTTCCATTTCCTTGCCGTCACCAAAGAGCGAGGAGTTGGGATACACCTCGACCTTGACCTTGCCCGGCAAGCGTTCCTCGACCAGTTTCTTGAACAGCAACGCACCTTGCCCCTTGGGCGTCTGGTCAGCGACCACATGCGAGAACTTGATGATCACCGGGTCTGCCGCCATGGCCGGGTTCATGCTGCTTACCGCCAAAGCGCAGGCAAGTGCGCTGAACAGAGATCTGAGCATCTGGGTGATTCCTCTTGTTTTTATTGTGATGACCGCTCGACGCGCTGAACGCGTTCAAGTGCCGAGACATGTTCAAGTCTAGGCAGAAATATCTGATTTGCCGGGGAATTGGCGAGAAAGGGTAAAACACCAACGAAAGGTCGAACTCTGATCCGCGCATTGAGCTCTGGCATGATGCATCCAGCCGAGCGAGCTCCCTTCAATGTTTCACCGCATTCTCGATGACCTGATCCCATGGCGGCGTGGCGGGGAACAGTTCAAGCAGGAACGCCGTGAACGCTTTGACATTCGGGCTACCGCGACGGCTCTCCGGCCACAACGCGGTAATGGCGAAGCGTTCGACGGTGAACTGTGGCAGCACCGGGACCAGTTCGCCCCGACGAACATACGCCGCCGCGACGTAGTGCGGCGAAATACCGATGCCGCCGCCGCCGGCAGCCAGCACCGCCGCGACCGCATCGCTGGCATCAACGGTGAAGGCCGCGTCGGGTGCCAGTTCCAACTGTCTGTCTCCGGCCAGATACGGCCAGCGCAAAGTCTGCCCGGTGCTTTGATAGCGGAAATTCACGCACTCGTGCTCGGCGAGATCCTCGGCCGTAAGCGGAGTACCCTTGCGCTGCAAATAGTCCGGCGAGGCAAACGCACCGATTCGATGTGGCCCAAGCGGCCGAGAGATGAGACGTGAGTCGGCAAGATTGCCAACCCGAACCGCGACATCAATGCCTTGCTCGATGAGGTCGGCATATTGATCGCCGAGCCGCAGATCGACCGTCACATTTGGATATTGCTCGCGAAACCTCGGCAGGGCTGGCGCGAGGATATTCAATCCGATGGGCAACGGCGCTGTGACTTTCAATACCCCCGAAGGCTCGGCGCGGGAGGCGACGGCGGCCTGATCGATGTCTTCGACTTCGCGCAGAATCCGCAGCGCCCGTTCGTAAAGATCACGGCCTTCCGGGGTGAGTACCAGCGAGCGGGTGGTGCGGGTAAACAGCATAAGCCCGAAATGCTCTTCGAGTCGTTGCACGCTTTTACTGATGGCCGACGGCGACACCGACAATGCTCGAGCGGCAGCCGTGTAGCTGCCCAGCGAAGCCGCGCGTGCAAAGGCGATAAGCCCGGTTAAACGATCCAATCCAATTTGTGCCTTCATGGCACTAGTAAAGCGACTTTCGGCCTAATTATCAATGTGGCTTCCAAACCGTAGTCTTTGCCCATCGAACGCCATTCAGGTGTTCCAGACGGAGACTCAGCATGAACATCAGCCAAAACCTGCCATCCACACTCAACGACAAAACCGTGGTCATTTTCGGCGGCACTTCCGGCATTGGCCTTGCCGCTGCGGTGCAAGCGAAAGCCGCCGGCGCCAAGGTCATCGTCATCGGTTCGAACGCCGCACGTGCCGAGCAGGCCGCCAGCGAACATGGGCTCGATGGCTGGCGCGCGGCCGACGTGACTGATAGTCAGGCTCTCGAAACTGCCTTGGCCGATATCCCTAAGGTCGATCACCTCGTTCTGCTCGCCGGCTCGTTTGTGGCTGGCACCGTGCTCGCGGCTGATCTCGATTATCTGCACCGCGCGTTCGATGAACGCATCTGGGCATCGATCAATGCGATTCGGGTTCTTGGCGACAGGCTGGCAAGAGACGGCTCGATCACGTTTATCTCCGGCTCTCTGGCTGATCGCCCGAATGCCTACGGCACCGCCGTGCTCGCCGCCGCCTCGGCAGCGATGGAAGCACTGGCTCGCGGTCTGGCTCTGGAATTGGCACCCGTGCGGGTCAACACGCTGTCGCCCGGCCCGATCAACACCCCGATTCTCGGCAAGGCACTGGGCGAGGGGCGTGATGCGTTCGTCGCTTCTCTTGAGCAGGTGCTGCCCCTGCATCGCCTCGGCACAGCCGCAGAGGCGGGTGCGGCAGCGGTGTTCCTGATGAGCAACACCTTCATGAACGGCGCCGTACTAAACATCGACGGCGGCGCACGCCTGGTTTGACCCACCCCACTTTTTTGAGAGCCTGAACATGACATCGTTATTCGATTCCCTGCGCCTCGGCGCGCTCGATTTGCCCAACCGTATCCTGATGGCGCCGATGACCCGGGCGCGCGGTACCCGTGAGCACGTCCCGACCGAGATGATGGTCGAGTATTACCGCCAGCGCGCCAGCGCCGGCCTGATCATTTCCGAAGCGATCGGCATCAGCCAGCAAGGTCTGGGCTGGCCGTACGCGACGGGCATCTGGTCGGCCGAACAGGTCGCCGGCTGGCGTAAGGTCACCGACGCAGTGCATGGCGCTGGTGGCCGGATCATCGCGCAGCTGTGGCACATGGGCCGGGTCGTGCACCCGAGTTTCCTTGGCGGCGGCCAGCCGGTTTCCGCATCGGTCACCACCGCGCCGGGGCAGGCGCATACGTATGCAGGCAAGCAGCCGTATACCCCGGCGCGCGCGTTACCGCTGGAAGAAATCCCCGCATTGCTGGAAGACTTTCGACAGGCGACCCGCAATGCAATCGAGGCGGGTTTCGATGGCGTGCAGATCCACGCCGCCAACGGTTATCTGATCGACCAGTTTCTGCGCGACAGTGACAATTTCCGCAGCGATGCCTATGGCGGTTCGGTCGACAACCGCATCCGCTTGCTTAAGGAAGTGACCGAGGCGGTCGCCGAAGTCATCGGCGCCGACCGCACCGGCGTGCGCTTGACCCCAAGCAGCTATGAACAGAGCATCCGCGACAGTGATCCCGAAACACTGTTCATCCGCGCCGCCGAAGTGCTGTCATTGATCGGCATTGCTCATCTGGAAGTCCGCGAACCGCCGCTGGACGGCACCTTCGGCAAGTCCGAACGACCACCGCTGGCCGGGGCGATCCGCGAACTGTTCAAAGGCGTGCTGATCCTCAATTCGGATTACGGTTTCGCCAGGGCTCAAGCGCAACTGGATGCCGGATTCGCCGATGCGATTGCGTTTGGACGGCCGTTTATTGCCAATCCAGATTTGCCGCTGCGATTCGCTCGGCAGTTGCCATTGGTGGAAAGCGAAATGAGCACGTGGTTCAGCCAGGGCAGGGAAGGGTATGTGGATTATCCGGGGCTGGATGGCATTTGAATTGAGCGTCAGTGCCAGTCGCCAAGGCAGTGCATGCCTTGGCGCGCTGGTCCGAAGGGGGGCTGACGTCTGCGCTGACAGACCTCAGCCCCTATCTCCGGGTATGGAAAGCAGATCTGCTCTGCTCAGTCAGACTCCCGTTGCCTTGATCAACAGCGAACCGCGCCGGCGCATGAGGGCGTAGTAAGCGCACGCAGGGCACAGCAAGCCAACGGCCCACGCCAGGTCGACGCCTTGCAGGCTGGTGGCAACAGGCCCGACGTACATCGAGGTGTTCATGAACGGAATTTCCAGAGCAATGGTGCAAAGGAATACTGCGATTGCTGTCCAGTTCACCCGACCGTAGATGCCTGCCGGATCGAAGATGTCGGCAATCCGGTAAACGCCTTTGCGCAGCGCGTAGTAATCGACAAGATTGATCGCCGTCCAGGGGATCAGAAAGTAGCTCATGAAAAAGATGAAATTCAGGAAGAACTGTAGAAAGTCGTCCTGCGCCAGAGTGCATAAACCGGTAGCGGTCGTGCAGATGATCAGCAGGAATCCCGCACGTACAGACGGGGTGATTTTGAGCGCAGAGAAAGGCTCGATCATCGTGACCGTCGACATGAAAGCGCCATACAGGTTGAACACGTTGATGGCGATCTGGCCGTAAAGCACGAATGCCACCATCAGCAGGGTGCCTCCTCCGAGCAGGCCTATCAGATGCAGCCCGACGTTATCGGAGAACCCCACCATGCCCTTGGCCAGTACGGCGCCTAACAACATCATCCAGCTTCCACCGATCACGGTACCGGCATAGCTGTACCAGAACACTTGGCGGGTGGATGTGGCGCTCGGCAAATAGCGAGAGTAGTCCGCCACGTAAGGTGCGTAGGACAATTGCCAAGTGACCGCGATGCTGACGGAGGCGAGGAAGCTGACCAGATTGAAACCCTGCGCGGTCCATTGGCCGGTCTCTATCGGCAGCGCGAGGGCGAGCAGGGTGGCGATGCCGAACACCGCAATCGAAATCAGCGAAAGCAGCTTCTGCACGCGATGAATCAATTGGTAGCCGAACAGCGCGACCAGGAAGCATGCCGCGCCCAGCAGAGCGATGTTGCCAGCGGTGCTCAACGGGCTCAGGTCGCTCACCGCCTGAGCAGCCAACAGCGTGTTGCTGACGAAAAAGCCCAAGTAAATAAGCATGACGAACAGCAGCGGGACGATGGCGCCGAAAACCCCGAATTGTGCCCGGCTCTGGATCATCTGCGGAATACCCAGTCTCGGCCCCTGCGCGGAGTGCGAAGCCATGAAGATTGCACCAATCAGCGAACCGATAAGAATCGATAGCGCACTCCAGAAAAGATTGAGTCCCAGGCTGATGGGCAACACTCCAGCCGCTACCGTGGTGATGTTGGCGTTGGCACCAAACCAGACGAAGAACAGGGAACGTGGCCGACCGTGACGCTCGCTCTCAGGGATAAAGTCGATGCTGCGTTTTTCAACTTTCATGTCTGTTCTCCGTTCAGTAGGCGTCGACGAGGCGGCGTTGAAAGCGCGCTACGACTTGTGGGAATTCATCTGGCTGGAAGGCGAGGTGATCGGGTTCGGCGGTTCGAAGCGATGTTGCCGGCTCGTTGTTCCAGCGTCTCGACAACTGCTCGGTGGTGAAGAGCTCCAGCCCGTATAGCCAGTTGGAAAGGATGAACAGTGCCGAGTAATGCGCTCCCTCTGTAGTCGCGCTACAGGCGTCAGCGACAAGGCTGATCTGGAAGTCGTGCTGATAGGCGTCGAACAGACTGCTCATGACACACACATCCGTCAGCACGCCGATGACCACCAGTTGCTTGATGCCTCGGCGGTTGAGCATCTGAGCCAAACGGGTGCCGTGGAAGGCGCTGTAGCGGCGTTTATCGATGACGACGTCAGCGTCTCGAGGCGCCAGGGCGTCAATGATCTCGATCGCAGATGTGCCGGCGCGGTAAGTCGTTGGCCTGCCTTGGTCGTCTACCGGTTCGCCCAGCGCCAGATCGCGGCCCGGAGCGTCGTTGACATGGCGGGTGTAGAAAATCGGGATGTGCAACTGGCGAGCGCGATCGATCAGGGATGCGGCGTTATCGACCAGTTGATCGAAGCGTTCGAGCGGGAAGCCATCTTCCTTTTGCATATCGATCACAAGCAAGGCGGTGTCTTGGTTCATCAGGTTTGTTCCGGATGCAGAGCGCCGGGCGAGCCGGAGGGACTCACCAGGAAACTCGGTAATGACGGTGCGCAGCGATCCGCCAAGGCGGAAACTGCGAGAGATCGAGAGAGACTCTCGTGGGGAGGTGTTACCTGACTATCTGCCAGAAACCGTTTTGCTTCGCGCTCACGCAGGATGGCAGCCGCGGCAGCACGATGGAGGACGAAGAGCGGAATCGACGGAGATAACGCGCCATGGCTGCACACGGCAACGCACACGCCGCGCTTGAAGAGCGGGTGTGAGCGTCGCCGAATTGTGCGGAGGATACAGGCATGGCCATAGACCTTGAGCGCGATATGCACTGGAGGAGCAAGATACGGGCCAAGCTGTGCAAGGCCCTCGAAGCCATTGAGCCAGAGCGGACCAAGCGTTTGAAACAGCGTTTTTTGGTATCTGGTATTCCATAATATTGTGTTACGTAGCGTAGCAGCGGCTTGCGTTCTTGCTCCCTTTTGAAGCAGATCCCTCCAGGTTTGCCGCGATCAACGCCGCGCCGTGCGCGTACTCACATCCACCCAGACCGCCAACACCAGAATGCTGCCCTTGACGATCATCTGCCAGTAGCTATCCACGTCGAGCATGGACATGCCGTTATCGAGGCTGGTGATCACCAGCGCGCCGAGGAGGGCGCCGTAGACGGTGCCGGAGCCGCCGCGCATGGAGGTGCCACCGATGAAGCAGGCGGCGATGGCGTCAAGCTCGCCCATGCTGCCGGCGGACGGTGAGCCGGCCGCGAGGCGTGCGGTGTTGACCACGCCGGCGAGTGCGCACATCACGCCCATGATGCCGAAGATCCACAGCTTGACCGCCTGCACATTGATGCCCGACAGACGCGTTGCTTCCATGTTGCTGCCGACCGAATAGACCCGGCGGCCGAACACGGTCTGGCTGGTGACGTAGCTGAACACGCCGAGCAGAATCAGCAACAGCAGCACCGGCACGGGAATGCCGTCATAGCTGTTGAGGGTCTGGACGAAACCGGCCAGCACCGCGCCGATCACCAGCACGCGCACAACATCACGCACCAGCGAATGCGCCGCCAGGCCATGCAGGGCGCGATTGCGTCGTTGTTTCCAGGTCAGGAACACCGTCAGCACAAACAGCAGCACACCCAGGCCAGTGCCGATCGCGTGGGGCAGATATCCCTGGCCGACGTAGACCAGCTCCGGCGATACCGGGGCGATGGTGGTGCCGCCGGTGATCCCCAGCAAAATCCCGCGAAACGCCAACATGCCGCCCAGGCCGACGATAAAGGACGGGATGCGCAAGTACGCCGCCATGTAGCCGTTGGCGAGGCCGATCATCAGGCCGCACAGGGCGACCAGACTCAGATTCGCCAGCAGCGGAATGTGATAGACCACGTCGAGTATCGCCGCGAGGCCGCCAAGCAAACCGAGCAATGAGCCCACCGACAAATCGATCTCGCCGCTGATGATCACCAGCACCATGCCGCAGGCGAGGATGCCGGTGATCGACATCTGCCGCAGCAGGTTGGAAAGGTTGCGCGGGGTGAGGAAACCGCCTTCGGTCTGCCAGCTGAAGAACAGCCAGATCAGCACCACGGCGAATACCAGCGCGAGCATTTTGTAGCGGGTGAACAGTTGTTTGACCTGATTCATTTACGCGGTTTTCCGATCATTATTGTTATGGCTGCCCGGCTGGCTGAGGGCGGCGGCGAGTACCTGTTCCTGGGTCAGCTCGTGGTTGACGAAATCGCCGCGCAACTGGCCTTCGCCGATCACCAGCACGCGGTCGGAGACGCCGAGTACTTCGGCCAGTTCCGACGAAACCATGATGATCGACACGCCTTCGGCGGCCAGCGCGCCCATCAACTTGTAGATCTCGTACTTGGCGCCGACGTCCACGCCTCGGGTCGGCTCGTCGAGAATCAGTACGCGCGGTTTGGCCAGCAGCATTTTCGCCAGCACGGCTTTCTGCTGATTGCCGCCCGACAGGCTGGTGATCGGCAGGGAGGGACTTGCGGTCTTCAGATGCAGACGGGAGATTTCCCGGTCGATGCAGCCCAGCTCGGCTTCGGCATCGATGCGGGTCATTTTCGAATAGCTCTCGAGCACGGCGAGGGTGATGTTCTGACCGACACCGAGATCCGGAATGATGCCCTGGCGCTTGCGATCTTCGGGCACCAGGCACAGGCCGGCGCGGATCGCTTTCAGCGGCGTGCGCGTGTCGATCGGTCGGCCGTCCAGCCAGACTTCGCCCTCGTGGCGGCCGGGGTAAGCGCCGAACAGAGCGGTGACCAGTTCGGTGCGGCCGGCTCCGACCAGCCCGGCAATGCCGAGAATCTCGCCGCGCTTGAGGCTGAAGGAGATGTCGTCGACCCGTTTGCGCTTGGGGTTGTCGACGTCGTAGCAAGTAATGTGGCGCGCCTCGAAAATCACCTCGCCAATCTCATGCGGCTCGCTGGGGTAGAGGTTGCTCATTTCGCGCCCGACCATCTGCGTGATGATCTGTGGAATGTCCATGTCGGCCATGGCGGTGGTGGCGATGTGTTTGCCGTCGCGGATCACCGAAATGGTGTCGCACACGGCGGCGACTTCATCGAGTTTGTGCGAGATGTAGACGCAGGCGACGCCCTTGGCTTTGAGGTCGCGGATGATGTCCAGCAGCACTTCGATTTCCGAGCGGCTCAGGGCCGAGGAGGGCTCGTCGAGAATCAGCAGACGCGCCTGTTTGTTCAGGGCCTTGGCGATTTCTACCAGTTGCTGGTAGCCGCCGCCGTACTGCGAAACCGGCAGCGACACGTTCATGTCCGGCACTTTCAATTCACGCATCAACGCTTCGGCACGGTGGATCATCGCCGGGTAGTTCATGCGCCCGCCCGGCAGCGTCAGCTCATGGCCCATGAAGATGTTTTCCGCCACCGACAGATCCGGAACCAGGGTCAGTTCCTGATGGATGATGACGATGCCGGCGGCCTCGGTTTCGCTGATCGATTGCGCCCGGAGCGGTTGCCCGTCCCAGAGGATTTCACCGTCCCACGTGCCATGGGGATAGACCGCCGAAAGGATCTTCATCAGCGTCGACTTGCCGGCACCATTCTCGCCGCACAGGCCCACGCATTCACCGGGCCGGACCTTGATGTCGATGCCGTTGAGCGCTTTGACACCGCCGAAGGTTTTGACGATGCCGTTCATTTGCAGCAGATAGTCGGACATGGAAAAGGCTCGTATACCAGGGACCTGAACACCAAAGAGCCCTTGTGGGAGCGAGCTTGCTCGCGAAAGCGTCAGTTCAAGCAATGCATCGCTGACTGATACACCGCCTTCGCGAGCAAGCTCGCTCCCACAGGGTTCTTTGCATAACCAAAGATTTGGGCTCTGGTTATTTCCCGGCAATCTGCGCCTTGGTGTAGAAGCCGTCCTGCTCGAGCAAGTCGATGTTGTCCTTGGTCAACGGCGTTGGCGTGAGCAGGATGGTGTCGACTTTCTTGCTGCCGTTGTCGTACTGCGAGGTGTAGGCGGGTTTCTCGTTGCGTGCCAGTTGCACCGAGAGCTTGGCCGCTTCGGAGGCGATGAGTTTCAGCGGTTTGTACACGGTCATGGTTTGCGTGCCGGCGATCACGCGTTTGACGGCTGCGAGGTCGGCGTCCTGACCGGAAATCGGCACCTTGCCGGCCAGTTGCTGCGCGGCCAATGCCTGGATGGCGCCGCCAGCGGTAGCGTCGTTGGAGGCGACGATGCCGTCGATTTTGTTGTTGTTACGGGTCAGGGCGTTTTCAACGATGCTCAGCGCTTCGGTCGGGTTCCATTCCTTGACCCACTGCTGGCCGACGATCTTGATATCGCCCTTGTCGATGGCCGGTTGCAGCACTTTCATCTGGCCTTCACGGAGGATCTTGGCGTTGTTGTCGGTGGGCGCGCCACCCAGCAAGAAGTAATTGCCCTTGGGCGCCGCTTTCAGCACGCCGCCGGCCTGCATCTCGCCGACCTTTTCGTTATCGAAGGAGATATAGGCGTCGACATCGGCGTTGAGAATCAGCCGGTCGTAAGACACCACTTTGATTCCGGCTTTCTTCGCCTCGGCCACGGCGTTGGTCAGCACTGTTGCGTTGAACGGCACGATGACGATTACGTCGACGCCGCGAGAGATGAGGTTTTCGATCTGCGAAATCTGCTTCTGCTCGTTGGCGTCGGCCGATTGCACGAAGACTTTGGCGTCCATTTTTTCCGCCGCCGCGACGAAGTAATCGCGATCGCGCGACCAGCGTTCCAGACGCAGATCGTCAATGGAGAAACCGATTTTCGGGTGGGTAGCGTCGGCCATTACCGGCAGGGCCAACAACGCCAGGGCACTGGCCAACAGCGTACGTTTCAAGTTCTTCATGGTGGTGCGTCCTTTTATTTTTGTTGGAAAGACACGGCCTGACGATGAATCGGGCTGGTAGAACTGTAGAGAATCTGCCGACGCAGCAGGCACAGAATTGTCGTGCAATTGTCACAGCGTCGTTGCGTCGGCAGCCTCCCTTGGCGATCAGCGATACAGGTAACGGTTGACGATGTTTTCGAGCATTTCCTGGCGGCCGCTGACGGCTTGCGGGTTCAGTTCGTTGGTGAACGCGTGCTCGGCCAGCGACTCAAGATTGAAGTCTCCTGCCATCACCGCTTGCCCGAACGGCTGACGCCAGCCGGCGTAGCGTTGATCCTTGAGCACTTGCAGTTGATCGTTCTCAACCATCGCGGCGGCGCGTTCCAACGACAAGGCAAGAACGTCCATGGCGCCGACGTGGCCGTGGAACAGGTCGATCTCGTCGAGGCTCTGCCGGCGCACCTTGGAGTCGAAATTGAAACCGCCATTCTTGAAACCGCCGGCCTTGAGGATTTCATAGGTCGCCAGGGTCATTTCTTCGACGCTGTTGGGGAACTGGTCGGTGTCCCAGCCGTTCTGCGGATCGCCACGGTTGGCGTCGATGCTGCCGAAAATTCCCAGCGAGGCGGCCGTGGCGATTTCGTGATGAAAGCTGTGGCCGGCCAGGGTCGCGTGGTTGGCCTCGATGTTGACCTTGATTTCCTTCTCCAGCCCGTACTGCTGAAGGAAGCCGAACACCGTGGCGCTGTCGTAATCGTACTGGTGCTTGGTCGGCTCCTGCGGCTTGGGCTCGATCAGCAGGTCACCGGTGAAACCGATCTTGTGCTTGTGCTCGACCACCATGCGCATAAAGCGCCCGAGTTGTTCGCGCTCACGTTTCAGGTCGGTATTGAGCAGGGTTTCGTAGCCCTCACGACCGCCCCACAGCACGTAGTTGGAGCCTTTGAGGCGATGGGTGGCGTTCATTGCGCTGAACACTTGCGCAGCGGCGCAGGCGAACACTTCCGGATCGGGATTGCTCGCGGCACCGGCGGCAAAACGTGGATTGCTGAAGCAGTTGGCAGTGCCCCAGAGCAACTTGATGCCGCTTTGTTCCTGATGCTGTTCGAGGCGGTCGACCATTTGCGCGAAGTGTTCGCGGTACTCCTTCAGCGAGTTGCCTTCGGGGGCGACGTCCGTGTCGTGAAAGCAGTAGTAATCGATGCCCAGTTTGCTGAAGAACTCGAATGCGGCTTGAGCCTTGCCGATAGCCAGTTCCATCGGTTCGCCACTGCGTTGCCACGGGCGTTTGAAGGTGCCGGCACCGAACACATCGGAGCCCGGCCAGACGAAGGTGTGCCAGTAGCAGGCGGCCATGCGCAGGTGTTCACGCATGGGTTTGCCGAGGATCAGCTTGTCGGCGTCGTAGTGGCGGAAAGCGAGGGGCGAATCACTGTTCGGGCCTTCGTAGCGAACCGGCTCGATATTGGGGAAATACTGCATGGACCTTGTCCTTGTTGTTCTTGGCGGTGTCTCGATACTAGCAACGGCCCCGTGCCCGCTGATTATGAAAAGCCTCAACTGCGAGTGCGATTTTGCGTATTGAGCTTCAGCGCGCGCAGGCCTAGTCTGTGTCCATCGTCGCCGTGACATGGCGGCCCGGAACAGCCTAAAAACAATGAAAAGCCTACCGCCCGTGCACCGCATCGCCCTGTTGTTCAACGGCAGCAAGATCTACGACCGTGGAATCATCAGCGGCATCGGCAACTACCTGAGCAGCACCCGCGCTTCCTGGGACCTGTTTCTGGAAGAGGACTTTCTCTGCCGCTTGAAAGGCATCGAGCGCTGGCAGGGTGACGGGATCATTGCCGACTTCGATGATCCGCTGATTGGCGAGGCGCTGGCCGACATTCATTTGCCGGTGGTGGCGGTGGGCGGTTCCTACGAGGATGCACGCGCTTATCCAAAAGCGATTCCCTACGTTGCCACTGACAACAACGCATTGATCACCCTGGCTTACTCGCATCTGGTCGAGGCGGGGTTGCAGCGCTTTGCCTGTTTCAGCCTGCCGCAAGCGCAGGCCAATCGCTGGGCGCAGGAGCGGGAAAAAGCCTTTCGCAAACTGATGCAGCGCGACGGCCTGCACGCCGAGATCTATCGCGGCATGGGCACCAGCGCGCCGCTGTGGGACAGCGCCGTCGAACAACTGATCGCCTGGCTGCACAGCCTGCCCAAACCGATCGGCATCATCGCCGTCAGCGACGCCCGTGCCCGGCAGTTGCTGCAAGCCTGCCTGACCGCCGGCATTGCCGTGCCGGAGCAGGTCGCGCTGATCGGCATCGACAATGACCCGCTGACCCGCAGCCTGACTCGCGTACCGCTGAGTTCGGTGATTCAGGGCACCGAAACCATGGGCCGCACCGCTGCGCAATTGCTGCACCAGATGCTCCACGGCATGCCGTCCACCGGTACGCAAATCCTGATTCCGCCGGACGCGGTCAACGTGCAGGTGTCGAGCCTGCACCAACCGCTGGGCAATCCGTACGTCATGCAAGCGCTGCTGTTCATCCGCCAATATGCCTGCCAGGGCATCAAGACCGCGCAAGTGGCGGCGTATGTCGGCGTGTCGCGTTCATCGCTGGAAGCGCATTTCCGCGCCGAGCGCGGTTGCAGCGTGCATGACGAGATTCTGCGTTTCAAACTGGCGGCGGCTACCAGCGGTTTGAAGAACACCGATGCGGCGATTGCCGACATTGCCCAGGCCTGCGGCTTCAAGTCTGCGCAATATCTGCACACGGTGTTCCGTCGCGAGTTCGGCTGCACGCCCCGCGAATATCAGCAGGGCGGGGCGTAGCGCTGCGAAGACTTACGCCAGCGCAGCGGCACTGGCTCTGGAGCGCCAGGCGAACGTCAGCACCATCAGCAGGCCCAGACCAGCCATGGCCGCGCCGGCCAAGGAAATCGCTGGATAACCCAGCCCGGCATTGATCACCGCGCCACCCAGCGCCGCGCCGATCGCGTTGCCGAAATTGAACGCACCGATGTTCACCGCCGAAGCCAGATTCGGCGCGTCCTTGGCCGCTTCCATCACGCGCATCTGCAGCGGCGGCACCAAAGCGAAGCTGGCGATACCCCAGATCAGAATGGCGACGGCGGCCGGCAGCGGCCAGCGCATCAGCACCGTGAACGCCAGCAACACCACAATCAATGCGCTCAGCGACACGATCAGGGTGCGGTCGATCGAACGGTCGGCAGCCTTGCCACCCCACATGTTGCCCAGCGTCAAACCGATTCCGAACAACACCAGCATGGCGGTGATGAACGCGGCAGAGGCATGGGTCTCGCTGCTGAGAATCGGCGCGATGTAAGTGAATACGGTGAACATCGCACTCGAGCCGACCACGGTCAGGGCCAGCGCGGCCAACACCGGACCTCTGCCCAATACCCGTATTTCTGCCAGCGCACCCGCGCCTTGCTCTGCTTTCAGATTGGGCAGGGCGAACCACAAGGCGATCATGGTCAGCACACCGAGGCCGGTAATGCCCCAGAACGCCGTGCGCCAGCCAAACAGCTCACCAAACCAGGCTGCCAGCGGCACACCGCCGATAGTCGCCAACGTCAGGCCCATGAACATTGCCGCCACGGCGCCGGCACGTTTTTCCGGCGCGACCACGCTAGCGGCGACCACAGAGCCCACTCCGAAGAATGCGCCGTGATTGAGCGAGGTGATCACTCGGGCGACCATCAGGCTGGAGTAATCGGTGGCCAGCGCCGACATCAGGTTACCCAGGGTGAAAATCGCCATCAGCCCGATCAGCAGATAGCGCCGCGGGATCTTGCCAGTGGTCAGGGTCATCAGCGGCGCGCCGAGCAGCACGCCCAAGGCGTAGGCACTGACCAGCAACCCCGCAGCGGGAATGGAAACGCCGAGATCGGCGGCGATGCCGGGCAACATGCCCATCGGCGCGAACTCGGTCACGCCGATGCCAAAGGCGCCGACAGCGAGTGCAACAAGTGGTGGATTGATACGCATGGAAAGTCTCCTCATCTATGCCGCCAATGCTACGATCCATCGTTTTCAGGCGGTAGATGGCGATTTTGGCAATCACCTTTGCGTAAGAGGCACGAATGGACTTCAACGGCAGATCAGGGGAAATGAGCGTGTTCGTCACCGTGGCGCAGGAGGGCAGCCTCTCAGCGGCTGCGCGTGCGCTGGGGCTGACGCCTTCGGCGGTCAGTCGGATCATCGCCCGCGCTGAACAGCGACTCGGCACTCGTCTGTTGCTGCGCACCACCCGCGCGCTGACGTTTACCGCCGAGGGCGCGGCCTTCCTGCGCGGTGCCCGGCGGATTCTGGCCGACATGGACGAAGTGGAAGGGGCCATCACCGATCAAGGCGTACCCAAGGGCCGCTTGCGTGTCAGTGCCGCCCTTGGCCATGGACGGCTGACCATTGTGCCGCTGGTCGCAGCCTTCACCGCCCGTTACCCGAACATCGTCGTCGACCTCAGCCTCGGCGACGAAGTCGTCGACATCCTCGCCGGCCAGGCGGACGTCGCCATACGCTTCGGCCATCTGCCCGACAGCCCGTTGACCGCACGCCGGCTCGGCCACACCGGCCAGGTCGTGGTCGCATCGTCCGATTACCTGAAACGCCACGGCACACCTCTCGAACCGGAAGACCTGCTCAAGCACAATTGCCTGCGCTTCAACTTCCGCCGCGCCGAAGCCAACTGGCCGTTTATCCGCGACGACAAGGAGTTCTCGCTGAAAGTCAGCGGCAACATCGAATGCAGCAGCGGCGAAGCACTGGCCCAGTTCGCCAGACTCGGCGCAGGCGTTGCACGGATTGGCGAGTTCACCGTCAGGGAAGACTTGCAGCGCGGCGCGCTGATCCCGCTGCTGCAAGCGTTCAACCCGGGCGATGAGGAGCCGATTCATGCGGTGTTCGTCGGCGGCGCGGCGATGCCGGTGCGGGTGCGCTTGTTTGTGGATTTTTTGCTGGAGCAGCATCGGATGTAAGAGGTGGCGTCTTTTCATCGGATCTGATTCTGTGCACGCAAATGCAATCATATTGCTATCATTTGCAGCTCTTCATTTTCAGTCTGAATACAGTGAGTACCGATGTTCGTGAAAACGCTGAATGGGTTGCTTGTCTTATTGGTTTGCGGCGTACTGGGCGCTTGCGGAAAAACAGACCGTTTTGCCGACGGCTGGGATCAAGGCGGCAACCTGCATGACGTGAGTCTGCGCGAGTGGGCCTTTGCAACCGATGCCAACCGGCTTGCCAGTGCTGCCGATTTTGTCCGGGAATTTATTCCGGCGTTGCCAGCAGTGTCTTTGCCGCTTGCGAGCGCCCTGGTTGAGAAGTGCCTGACCGAGAGTGCGTATATAGCCGCTATCGAGGAGATTGGGGTGCGAAGCAGAATTGAACCCTGTATTGAATATGCTCAACAAACCGCCCAGAGCCTCGCGCAGGAATATGCCAAGCGCCAGGGTGTTTCCAGCCAGTAAACGGTCGCCAGCGAAGTATTGTCGAGTGTCGGCTCCCAGCTACAAAGGGCCACCGCAGAATGATGGACCAAAATGTTCTTTACTGGGCGCCGAGCGAGGCAGGTTGTTGTTTTCACTCGACGAATCTGAGGCATGCAAAAGCGGTTTTGATACGCAGTTGCTTGATGGGTTCGATGCTTTCCTGAGATCCGATTTTTTTGACTACGCCCAGGCCGCAGTATTGTTGATTGAAGGTGAAGATCGGGAGAAGGCCAGCCTTGGGTTCAGTCCAGTAGCCCGACTTCAACGTATAGCTGGCCCCAGCCTGAGGGGTGAAAGAGAAGGGTATCTGGCAAAACTTTCCACCAACTGTTTGCCGGTAAGTCAAAACCAGCTCTTTGTCGACAGCTACCGGCGATTGGATAAAACCCTCGGTATAGGGCAAAGGCGTGAAGCCCGCGTAACATCCCGATTCGTTGAAGGTCATCGCATCGAGGTTAGTGCCGCTTTCATATTTAAGCCTGACCGTCGCCGAGGGTTCATCCTGCCGGGGAAATTGATACTGTTTACCCTGAAACAGTGAAGTACAACCGCTCAGTGCCAATGCTCCAGCCAAAAGCGTCAAGCCAAATCTGCCATTCCCGTACATGTACTGCTCCTGGATACCATCGGACTTTTTCAAAAGCAGATGATACCGAAAAGTGGCCACATGCTACTAAGCTTTACGAGGTTTCAGACAGCCCAAGATTTTCCCTCGCCCACTGCTCAGCCGTCGTGGCCTGAATCGCCCGCTGCTCATTGAACGTGCCCGCTTTCGGCCACGCCACACCTCGACCTTGGGCAAACACCGCGCGGTATTTTTTGATGTGGTGAGTGGGGTCTTTTTCCAGTTCCTCCATCAGGTGTGGCACTGTCCAGACGTTACGCTTGAAGGGCCGTCCGAGCACGCGTTCGAGAAGGCCCGCGACCTGTTCATAGGTCAGCGTGTCGCCCGACAGATACACGATCTCGTTGCGAAAACGCGGTTCGAAGAAAACGATTTCTGCAGTCAGTTTGCCGATGTCGTCCGGGGTCGTCAGCGTCACGCCGGTGTCCAGGCTGCCCAGGGCGTTAACGGTGTCGTTGTCGAAATCAACGACTTCAAACACCGGCTCGAAGAGGAAACTGGTAAACATGCCGGTCGAGATGATCACCCATTCGGTTTTGTCCTGCGCGCGCAGCAGTTCGCGCACGTCGAGCTGAGCATCGAACAGATCCTGCGGACTGCCCCGGCCGATCACTTCGAAGTCCACGCCAAACTGCCAGGGAAAGTAGCGTTTGATGCCCGACTTGAGCGCAGCGGTCGCCAGCTTCATCGGCGTCTCGCGACCAGCGACCATGCCGGCGCAGCCGATGACGATATCGAAAGGTGCGAAGACTTCGCCCAGTTTGTCGATCGAATCGTTGACCAGATCTGCCGCCACCATCTGCACGCCGAGACTGCGCAGTTCATCGATTTCGGCTTTCTTTGCCGACACCTGACTGTAGATCGTCGAGGCCCTGAGCAGGACGCTGATCGTGCTGCCGGGCGAGCGCTTTGCCACTCGCGCAAGGTTGCGCAAAACCGGCAGGCCGAGCTCGCCTGCGCCCAGGACAAGAATGGATTGCGGGGAAGGGTGGTTCGATTCGGTCATGATGTCTCCTGAGATCTGCATGTAAGATCGGCAAATGCTGGCACGATCGGGCAGCACTCAGAAGAAGGCACACGCGTGATACCAGGTGAAGAAATGACCGATCAGCAAGCGCTCAGTGAGGCAGAAGCAATCTGCCAGACGCTCAGACGAGACGATGATGGCGTGCGCCGCGAAGTGCTTTCGCACGCCGGTAGTCGCTGGTCTTTGGGCATCCTGCATGCCTTGGGTGTGTACGGCACGATGCGTCACGCCGAGATCAAACGGCAGATGACCGGCGTGACTCAGCGCATGTTGACCAAAACCCTGCGTGCGCTGGAACGCGACGGCCTGCTGACCCGGCGCGAGCTCGACCAGGTGCCGCCACACGTCGAGTACGAGCTGACGCCATTGGGCATGGGCTTGCTGGTGCGGATGTCGCCGATCTGGACTTGGGTGGTGGAAAACGTCGAGGGTTTCCGCCAAGCGCGACGCACGTTCGATAGCCAGATCGGCAAGAAACCCTCATGGCAAATTCCTGTTCCAGCGCGGGATGATTCTGAAGCGTCAGACTGAGGTTTCGCGCTTCAGCTCAGCGGCACCGCGAACACGGCACTGGCGCGCGCAACCGTTCGCTCACCGACGTGCAGACTGACGCCAGCAAACGCCAGTTGGCGGCCCTTTTTGGAGTGTTCAAGACGCACTTCGAGCCACTCGTTGATTTGCACTGCACCGAGATAATCCAGGGTCATGCTCGCCGTGATCAACGGCTGCGGCGGATCGCTGGAGAAGGCCATGGCGTAGCCCATGCCCACGTCCGCTAGCGTCGCTAAAACACCACCATGCAAAGTGCCGCGACCATTGGCATGCCGTGAGTCGGTCAGTAAACCCAATTCCAAGTGCAGCCCCTGACCCCTAGCGTAGATCGGGCCGAGCAGATCCAGCAACGGACTGCTGCGGGTGAATGGAGTGAAACCTTCGGGAATGGCCGTGGTGTTCATGATCCCATCCTGATGCAGGTGGCTGACCTGTTTGATTAGGCGAGGAAACACAGAAGGGGGCAAGCACTATGCGGATGGGGAATTTGCTGCGATAAGTGCTGTACACGGAACTGACCAACGATAGCGTTCACCTAACGTTTAAGCCTGCCGAATGTGGCTTCCATCGCTGCCCGGTCATGGTCGAGCAACCAGGCATGATGTCGTTGATAAAGCTGCAAAAGTAGTTCGGTGTTGGCTCCAACCACGTCCATACCTCTGTCGTCATAGGGAAAGACCATGACTCGCTTGGGCAGATTGAACAGGTAGACAGCACAGTTCGCACGCGGTTGGATAGCACCGAAGTCCTTGGCCAATGCGCACCAGAGTAATGCTTGAATGCTCGCCACAGACGCTTCGAAGGCGACGTTGACCCAGTATTCCGGTTCTTCCTCGGTGAACCATTCCTCGTTGTCTATTTCTTCGCTCCAGATGCACAGCGCTGATGGAGTATCGATGCCAGCAGATTTAAGGGCGCGAAGAGTGCTGCGGTGGGCGAATCGATTGCGACCGGAATGAATGCGCAGGCATGCGACAAACGATGCGTCCCCTTGGAAAATGTCGCCGCAGATGGTTATGGATTTGCGCATAGCGGTCAGGAATTGCTCGATCATTCCGCCCGTTTCGGAGAGTTCGAAACGCAATCCTCCCGGCCAGGAATAGAAAAGCGGACGGGCGAATGCCTGGGGTCCAAATGCTTTTTCGATCTCAGCTCTCAGATTCACTTTCTTCCCTTCAATGTGGATTTCTGTTTGTTCAAGACGCGGATGAAGTCAGTGCGAAGACACAAACGGCGAAGCAGTCGTCGGTGCCGGCAGCGCATAGGCCTGTTTCATCCACGCCACTTCCGCCAGGGGTGTGCGGCCGAAGAGGCGTTTGAAGTCGCGGCTGAATTGCGAGGCGCTTTCGTAGCCGACCAGAAATGCAGTTTTTGCCGCAGTCAGGTCGTTACGCAGCATCAGCAATCGCGCCTGGTGTAGCCGCGTCGACTTCAGATACTGCATCGGCGAGGAATCGGTAACCTTGCGAAAGTGCAGATGAAAATTCGGCACGCTCATTTGCGCTTCCTCTGCCAGGGTTTCTACGTCGAGATGTAGCTGATAGCAACTGTGGATCTTGTGGATGGCGCGGGTCACTTTGCCGAACTGGCCTTGTTGGGCGATGGCGGCGCGCAGGGTGCCACCTTGTTCGCCGGTGAGGATACGGTAGTAGAGTTCGCGCAGCATCGCCGGGCCGAGGATTTGCGCGTCGGCATCGTCGCTCATCACTTCAAGAAAACGCAGGGTTGACCGGCGTAGCGGTTCGTCGAGCGGCGAGGCGTACATGCCCATCGGCTGCGCTGTAGGGAAATCCCACCGCTCATCCACTTGCTGAATCAGCTCGCCGGCCAGGGCGAAATCCAGACGCACGTACACCGCGAGCATTGGCTCGGTTTCGCTGGCATCGGTTTCCATGGTGAAGGGTACCGGCACCGACACCACCAGATAATGCTGAGCGTCGTAGACGTAGACTTCATCGCCGAGATAACCGCGTTTACGCCCCTGACAAAGGATCACGATGCCCGGTTCGTACAACACCGGCGTGCGGGTCAGCGGTCGGTTGGAACGCAGGAAACGCACATCGTCCAGCGGGCTCAGGTTGTAACCTTCCAGCGGGGCGAGCTGGCTCATTAGCTGGACCATGCGCGCTGTGATGGGGTCTTTCGGTTTCGGCATGGGCTGTGGGTTTCCTTGTGAAAAGGCGGGTTTGAACGTGTCTGGCTGATTGGCGGGGTGTCAGACAGAGCCCTCACCCTAGCCCTCTCCCAGAGGGAGAGGGGACTGACCGTGGTGCTTTCTGGTACTACGCCGACCTGTAATATCGTGCCGAACGCGGGGGTTGAATCCACCCGCGATCGGCTCCCTCGCCCTCCGGGAGACGGCTGGGGTGAGGGTGCTTTTGATCTTTCAGCCATCCGTCGAACGACTGAGCGCTTGCCATTGCTCAATACTCTCCGCCGTCTGCTGCAACTTGTCACGCACCAACGCCAGCGCATCACTACCCAACAGCAGATGAGCGGGCGGGTTTGGACTGTCGATGATCGTCAGCATGACCCGTGCAGCTTTTTGCGGATCGCCCAGCTGATGGCCACTTTTCTCCTCCCGGGCCTTGCGCACCGGATCGAAGCTTGCGTCGTAGTCACTGATGCTACGCGGCGTGCGTTGCATCGAGCGGCCTGCCCAGTCGGTGCGAAATGACCCCGGCGCCACAGCGGTGACAAAAATATTGAAGGGCGCAAGCTCCTTGCTCAAGGTGTCGGAGATGCCCTCCAGAGCGAACTTGCTGCCGCAGTAATAAGCGATCCCCGGCATGGTGATGTAGCCACCCATGGAGGTGATATTGAGAATATGCCCCGCGCGGCGCTGGCGGAAATACGGGACGAAAGCCCTGGTCACCGCCACCGCGCCGAATACGTTGACGTCGAACTGGCGGCGCATTTCCTGCAGCGATGACTCTTCGAAAATCCCCTCATGGCCATAACCTGCGTTATTGACCAGCACGTCCACCGGGCCGTGACGATCCTCCACAGCCGCAACCACCCCATCGATGGCATCGAACTCGGTAACGTCCAAAACCACTCCATGCGCGCGCTCGGGCGACAGCGCTTCGAAGGCTGCCAGAGCGGATTCACTGCGCACTGTGCCGATAATCCTGTGACCTTGAGCGAGCGCTTCCTTGGCCAGCGTCTGGCCGAAGCCGCTGCTGACACCGGTGATGAAAAGAGTCTTCATGGATCTGTACTCCAGCAGGCAATTGGAGAGGCCATGCTAGGGCGGATAACGCTGGCGGACGATGCCGAATCGGATCGAAGTATTGCCTGTTCCTATCAACAGGGTTTTCGATCAGGTCTTGCCTCAAAAACGGAAAAGTCCTGCAGGTCTCAAACCCGCAGGACTTTTCCTGTCTCGGCAACACGCGCTTATGCTGCGCGACGGCCGGGTGTACGGTCCGATCCATCAGCGGCGAGCGCCTCACCCAGTGGGGTGCGGTCTGAGCCGTCGGCAGCGATGGCCTGGCCTTGTGGGGTCTTGTCATAGCCGTCTTCAACCAGGCCTTGTTCCTCGAGGCGGTTGCGGCCGTTTTCCGCCAGAGCCTGGCCCTGCGGCGTACGTTCCGAGCCATCGGCAGCAACAGTCTGCTGTGGTTCGCTGACCTGGGTGAAGAAACGATCTTCCTGATTGCTCGGTACGGCGAATGCGCTGGCGCTGAGGGCGAAGGTGGCGATAGCGATCAGTTGGCTTACAGTTTTCATGGCGGTGACTCCGGTCAAAATTTCGATTGAGGTCCGGGTCGTTCAGATCAGTCTCTGGTTAACCCGTTGCAGTGGTGTGTTCTGCATGGGTTCAGATTAGGGGGCAGGGCGGTGTCGGCGTTAAGCGGATACTGTCGGCGATTTGCCTGATTCTGCTCGATGGAAAATAGCCATTGACTTAGAGCGCACTCAAACCTTTACGGTGATGACATGAATCCAGAACTGACAATTTCAAAGTTGGCCAAGCGCCTTGATTTGAGCGCTCACACGATCCGCTATTACGAGCGCATCGGGCTGTTCGACCCGGTTGGGCGCGGTGGCAATGGCCACCGGGTGTACGCCGAGAAGGATGTGCTGTGGGCCGAGTTTCTGCTCCGGCTGAAGGCGACCGGAATGCCGATCCAGCAAATGCTGCGGTATGCCGAACTGCGCCGTTCAGGCGACTCGACCCTGGCAGAACGCCGCGAACTTCTCGAGCAGCATCGCCGGGACGTGCAAGCGCAGATCAGCCAGTTGAGCCAGTCCCTGGAGGTTCTGGATAACAAGATTCAGATCTATCACCAACTCGAGCAAAAGGAGCATCACCATGATCCGTAAACTTCCCGGTCTCAATCGTTTGCTGTCCGCCACACTTATTGGTGCAAGCGTGACCAGTGTCGCAGCGCCCGTGGAGATGACTGATCGTCGAGCGCGCGGAGAAGCCGCTCTGACGCAGATTACTGGCGGACCTGGTCAGGCAGTGGTTGATTCATTGAAGGATACTGCTCCAGAACTTGCGGACTGGATTCTGAGCTTTGCCTACGGCGATGTCTTTGCCCGCCCCGGCCTCGACCACTGCACTCGTGAGCTGGCAACCGTTGCGGCACTGACCGCACTGGGCAACGCACAGCCACAACTGAAAGTGCATATCGGCGGCGCCCTGAACGTCGGGTGCACACCGGAGGCGGTGGTCGATGTGATCTTGCAAATGACCGTATACGCAGGATTTCCCAGCGCCTTGAACGGTATAACGGCTGCGCGTGAAGTCTTTGCTGCTCGCGGGATCAGTGTTAAGTCCTAGGTGCGCACGCTGCAGAAACTGCGCGATAAAGCCAGATTCAACCTTCCACCCACCCCGCGTACAAGTGCACAAACCGCACCTGCAACCATTCGATAAACACCTGCACCTGCGCCGGCAAATGCGTGCGGCTCGGGTACAGCAGCGATACCGGCCGAGGCAGCGGGCGCAGCGGTTGCAGAATCTCTACCAATGCTCCGTTAGCCAGATGCTCGGCGACCGCGATGCCCGGCGCCTGGATAATGCCGAAGCCCGACACGCCACACTGCACGTAGGCGTTCGACTCCGTGACGGTAATGCCTTTGCGGCTGACGTAGGTTTTCTGTTTGCCCTCATCTGAAAACTGCCAGGGCAGAGTGCGGTTGTTCTGGCCCGAGAGAAAGTTCACGCCTTGATGGTTCGCCAGATCTCCAAGCGTTTCCGGCGTGCCGTGCTCGCGCAGGTATTCGGGCGCGGCGCAAGTGACCATGGTCGCCAGGGCGATAGGGCGGGCGATCAGGGTTGAGTCGGGTAGCTCGCCGATGCGCAGCGCGCAGTCGATGCCTTCGCCGACCAGATCAACCGCGCGATCGGTGACGCCCAGCACCATGTCGATGCCGGGGTAGGTGGCCGTGAATTCGCGCAAGCTTTTGATGAATTCCAGCTGCGCGAACGCAGTGGGTATGTCGATGCGCAGGCGGCCGGACAGCGTGGCTCCGGTGCGATCGAACATCGTGGTGGCGGCGGTGATCTCGGCGAGGATTTCCTGTACCCGCTGATAGAAAAGTTCACCCTCGGCGGTGAGTGCGACTTTCCTCGTAGTGCGCTGGAACAGGCGCACGCCCAGCGATGTTTCCAGTTCCTGAATATAGCGAGTGACCTGCGGCCGGCCGATGTCCAGCGACTCAGCGGCTTTGGTGAAGCTGCCTAGCTCCGCCAGTCGGGCGAACAGGCGCATCGATTGCAGTAATTCCATGACTTCTCGGCAGGTTTCAGCGTATGGATTTATTGCCTGAGGATAGAACAATCATGTCTTTTTCCAAGCATTTATTGCGCTGCTGTAAAAGCCAATCATGGTTCCAAGGCAAACCTGCTGAGGGTTTGCGGCCAATAACGCATTTGGAGACTCACCATGAAAGCGTGGTTACTGAAAGATTTCGGGCTCGACAATCTGCAACTCGGCGAGACGCCAACGCCGCAGCCCAAGGCTGGCGAGCTGTTGGTCAAGGTCGGCGCGGTCTCGCTGAATTTTCGCGACAAGGCCATCGTTGACGGCATCTATGAGCCGCACATGGTGCCAAAACCGTTGATTCCGGTCAGCGATGCCGTCGGCACGGTGGTTGCGATCGGCGACGGCGTGACACGCTTCAAGGTCGGCGACCGAGTCAATTCGCATCTGTACTCGCGCTGGCTTGACGGAGAGCCGGGGCCGAACGAGCCGGATTATTGCTTCGGTTCGCCGCTGCCCGGTGGCCTCGCCGAGTACATGATCATTCATCAGGACAGCGCCGTCGGCGCGCCGGCCAACATGAGCGATGAAGAGGCGGCGACGCTGCCAATCGCCGCACTCACCGCGTGGTACGCGCTGGTGGATTTCGGCGCTATTCAACCGGGGCAGACCGTGTTGGTACAGGGCACCGGCGGCGTATCGATCTTCGCCGTGCAGATCGCCACCGCGCTGGGCGCCAAAGTCATCGCAACCTCAAGCAGCGATGAAAACCTGCACGCGGTAAAACGTCTGGGCGCGGTCGCCGGTATCAACTACCGCAGCACGCCGAACTGGGCGGACGAGGTGCTGAAACTCACCGAGGGCAAGGGTGTGGATCTGCTGCTTGATGTGGCGGGAGGCAATGGCATCAATCAGTCGGTAGCAGCGACCAAGGCCTCGGGGCGGATTGCGCAGATCGGCTTTCTGACAGGGCAGACTGTCGAGCTGAACCTGATGCCGCTGATCTTCCGCCAGACCACCATTCGCGGCATCGCGGTGGCACCGCGTTCATCGTTCGACCGGATGAATGTGTTCCTCGCCGAGCACGACATTCGGCCGGTGATCGACCATGTGTATCCGTTCGAACAGGCGCGCGAGGCCTATGAGCATTTGGCGAAAGGGGCGTTTGGCAAGGTTGTGATCAAGGTAGGCTGACAACGAAAAAGGCGCCGATCAAGGCGCCTTTTTTGCTGGTCTGGTTTTTTACGGCTCGCCTCGCTCAACCATCGCGCGCCATTGCTGCACACTCGGACGTTGCTGCATGCGCGCGTGCCATTCGCGCAGTGCCGTGCAGTCTTCCGGGACTTCCAGCTCAACCAGCGCCGAGAAGATCATCCCGCCCAACACGGCGATGTCCGCCATGGAAAAACTGGTGCCGGCCACGAACGGCTGCTGACGCAGCAAGTTGTCGAAATAGCGCATGCCGCGCACAGCCTTGTCCCGCATGCGCATGCCCCATTCAGCGTTCTGGTACAGCTCCACTTCCGGGCCGAGTCCCGGGGTTGCATGGTGGAAATACACGCTGACGGCATCGAGAAATTCGATCTCGGCACGTTTGGTCAGCATGTGTATTCGTCCTTGCTCAATCGGTGTGCGGCCGGTGAGGACAGGGTTGCCATCGAGAACGTCCAGGTATTGCGTGATGGCCGTGCATTCGGCGAGCAGCGTGCCGTCTTTCAGCTCCAGCACTGGTAGCGTTCCGGAGTAGTTCAAGCGCAAGAACTCGGGGTTCTTGTGTTCGCCTTTCCACAGATTTACCGAGATGAATTCGGTGCGGGCCAATAGCGATTTTTCCGCCAGGGCGATGCGCACGCGGGCCGGGTAGGGGCCGTTGTACCAGTCGTAGATTTTCAATGCGGAAATGGAGTGAGCGTCGTTTTGAGTCGAGTTAGCGGTCATTTCAGTTGCCCTGCCTGTCAGTTGGTAGGCAAAGACTGCGGCCAGAATTTATTCCTGTCAATCCCCTACCTGCCAATTGGCAGGTAAATCTTTCGCGGGTACACTTCGCCCCATTGACCGATAGTCATCGAGGACACAGACATGAGCGTGAACGCACGCGAAGCGATTCTGGAAGCCGCCAAAACAGCGGCGCAGACCCACGGCTACAACGGCATCAACTTCCGTAGCATCGGTGAAGTGGTGGGTATCAAGAACGCCAGCATCTACTACCACTTTCCCAGCAAGGCCGACCTCGGCGCGGCAGTTGCCGAGCGTTACTGGCAAGACGCGGCCAAGGCGCTGGACGGTATTCGTGAGGCCAATCCCGAGCCGCATCAATCCCTGAAGTTGTACGCGTCGATCTTCCGCACTTCGCTGGAAAACGGTAATCGGCTGTGCCTCGTCAGCTTCATGGCTGCCGAATACCAGGATCTGCCAGACCCGGTGAAGGACCAGGTGAAGAAATTCGCAGAGGTCAACATCGAGTGGCTGACCCAGGTGTTGATCGCTGCAGGAGCTGCCGACGAAGACAGCTGCGAGGCGCGGGCGCGGGCGATTTACGCTGCGGTGGCTGGTGCGCAGTTGATTGCACGCAGCCGAGGGGATATTGCGTTGTTTGATGAGTTGATCGGCAGCTACGAAAGCGCCGGGCTGATTTCGGCGGATTTCGCTGAGTAGCTTGCCACTTGCGCTGAAATCCACTTGCGGCTGTAAGCCAGCACATGGTCAGCAGTGGCGGTGGGGAAGTGGATGAAGCCATGCGGACACTCCGGCAGCACGTACATCTCCACCGGCGCCGCGTGTTGCCAGCGTTCAGCGATGAGCCGCGTGTCATCCAGCAGCGGATCGAGGTCGCCGGCAAACAGCAGCGCTGGTGGCAGTCCGCTGAAATCGCCGTATAGCGGCGACAGCGGTGGCTGGCGTCGTTGTTCGTCGCTGATATCAGGTGTGAGCAGGCGCAACGCTTCGACCATGCCGGGGCCGTCGAGCACCAGAGTATCGGCTGGCGCGGCGCGCACGCTGGGCGTGCCGGTCAGGTCGTAGACGCCGTAATACAGCAGCGCGCCGCAGATCCGTTGCAGCTGTTGCGGCGAAGATTTGAGCGCGAGGAGGGTGGCGGCCGCCAGATGCCCGCCGGCCGATTCACCGACGACAACCACGGGCAGTCCGGCAAATTCGCCATCGTTCAAGATGCCGCGAGTGGCGCGCAGACAGTCCTCCAGCAAGCCCTCGATTGGCGTCGACACGGCCAGCCGATAATCAACCGACACCACCGCCACGTCGCAGGTGTTGACGATGGCGATGTTGAAGTTGTCGTTCATCTGCGCATTGCCGATCACCCAGCCGCCACCATGGAAATCCAGCACCACGCCTCTGGCTTTGCCCTTGGGGCGGATGATGCGCACGGGCACTGTGTCGATGATCTTCCGTTCGGCGGTCAGCCCATGCTGGCGCAGCTTGCCGTCGCCGCCGAGCTGACCCGCCCGCAGCAACGCCTGAATCAGCCGTGGGGTGAGGCGATTGCGGATCTTGAAACGCGGCAGCCAGGCGAGCTTTTTGTTGAACGCGCGAACCTGTGCCAGCTCGCGCTCGCCGTGCGGCCATGGGAAATCGCTCACAGGCGATTCTTCATCAGGATCGAGGCGTTCAGCGCCGCCGCGACGCATAGCCACGCCAGATACGGGAACAGAATCAGCCCGGTGACCACGTCCAGTTGCAGCGCGAGCACGACCATCACCGCGACCACCACCCACAACACCGCCAGAATCACCAGCGCCGCCAGCACCTGATGCGCGCCGAAGAACACCGGCGTCCACAGCGTGTTGAGGGCGATTTGCGCAGCCCACAAGGCCAGCACCGTTTGGCTGCCGGGGATCAGACTCAAGCGATAACCGGCCCAGGCCAGCAGCAGGTAGATGATCGTCCACGCTACGGGAAAGGCCCAGTTAGGCGGGGTGAAAGAGGGTTTGGTCAGCGATTCGTACCACGGGCCGGGTTTGAACATCACGCCAGTGGTTGCCGCCGCCGCGCAGGCCAGAAGGAAGATGAAAAAGGTCATTGCCGGTCCTTAGCTGTGATCAGCTGTTATGGAGAGTTAAGAAGAGGACGCTTCGCTGCGCAAAAAGTTTGTTTGCAAACGCAAAATGGCAGTCGGGTTGAACTAAAAGCTGACCGTCGCGTCAGGATAAGCACTGCCTTTTCCCACCGACGCGGACGACAACATGTACACCTATCACATCGAATACCGTTTCAATGGCGAGCCTCGTACTTATCTGCTCGAGCTCAAGGAAGCGCAACTGGCCGAGCACGACGCGGCGATGCATCTGCTGGAACTGCATCTGGGCGATGCGGAAAACAGCCTGGTCATGCCCACGGCGGATTCGACGCCAGAGCAGATTCTCGAGCAGGCCGAGCGGGTAGGGATTACACATATCCGGGTGGTCAGCCGGACCAATTGACGCCCGCATGCGGCGCAGGCGTTAGCAGAATGTGCTCTGAATTCAGGCCATGCGCCGCAATACCAGCACCATCCCCGCGCCCACGAGGCCCATGCAGGCGATCAGCACGGGAAAGGACACCCACCATGGGACGCCGGACGTCATCACGCTGAACTCTGACATGCCACCGATGCCGGCGATCAGGTTCAAGGGAAGGAATACGACATTGATCAGCGTCAGCTTGCGCAGGGCCCGGTTCATGCTGTTGTTGGCAAGATTGCCGTGGGATTCGATGAGGTTGGCGAACACCTTGGCGTGAATTCTGGCCTGCTGAAAGCTTTGTTCGTTTTCCACGATCAGATCGTTCAGCGCAGCCAGTTGACCGTCGCTGAAGCCCTGACGCTGACCGTGGTTGCGCAGCAGCGTCAGCACCGCTCCGTTACCTTGAATCGCGTTGACGTAGTACACGAGGCTTTCGCTCAGGTTGTACATCTGCGCCAATTGCTGATTGTCCATCGCCCGGGTGAATTGCTGTTGGATCTCCCGAGCGATCTGTTTGACCACGCGCAAATGCCCGAGATAGTGGTGAACGCTTTCTGCGAGTAACGCCATCAGCACATCCAGCGGCCCGGTCATTTGCGCATCGTGCTCCAGCCCCGAGAGCAGCGAGTTGCTCGCGCAAATAACCACCAGGCGTTTTTCGCTCAGCACCACTCCGAAGGACGAAACGTTGAATGCGCGCCCGTCGAAGCTTTCCGGGCGCTTCCAGATCATAAACAGGTGATCAGGCTTGACCTCGATGCGGGCCACTTCATCTGGGTCCAGCGACGACTCTATCGCTTGTGCGCCAATGCCCAGGCGTCTGTGCAAATCCAGTTGCTCGGCTGCGTCGGGGGCGACACACAGCCAGACAGTCGCCTGGTCCTCCGATGTCCTGTGCAGGGCGCCGCAATCAATGCAATAGCCTTCAATCATTGCTCACCACGCTTGGCCACGGTGTTTGAGCTCGAGCCTTTGCGTGAACGCTTGCAGCACGCGCCGATAAAGTTCGTCGCCCAGCACCGCGTCTTCGATACCCGCATCGAGGTTGGGGTTGTCGTTCACTTCGATGACCAGGACCCGATCGCCCGCCTGCTTGAGGTCGACGCCGTAGAGGCCGTCGCCGATCAGCCGCGCCGTCTGTACGGCGAGCTGCACGACTGCGGGCGGGGCTTGCTCGATGGGCACCGCCTCGCACATCCCGTTGATCTCGCCGGGCAGCGCCTTGTGGTTGTAAATCTGCCAATGCCCCTTGGACATGAAGTATCTACAGGCATAAAGCGCCTCGCCATTGAGCACGCCGACGCGCCAGTCGTACTCGGTGTAGCAATACTCCTGCGCCAGCAGCAGCACTGAGTGTTCGAATAACTCCTGTGCGGCAGTGGCCAGCGCTTGTGCATCGGCGACCTTGATCACACCCCGTGAAAAACAGCCATCGGGGATTTTCAATACCAAGGGAAAACCAAGGCGACGCCCTGCGTTTTCGAGTTCCTGCGGACGATCCTTGTAGAGTATTTCCGTTGCCGGCATGCCCAGCCCGCGACGCTTGAGCAGGTCGGCCAGATAGACCTTGTTGGTGCAGCGCAGGATCGACGACGGATCGTCAATCACCACAAGGCCTTCGCTTTCAGCCTTCTTGGCGAATCGATAGGTGTGATCATCCACTCGCGTGGTTTCGCGGATGAACAGCGCGTCGAATTCAGCAAGACGCGCGTAGTCCTTTTTCTCGATCAGTTCGACATCGATACCGAGCTGTTCGCCTGCCGCGATGAAGCGCTGCAATGCCTCGGGGTTAGACGGCGGCAGGGCTTCGTCAGGATCATGCAGGATGGCCAGGTCGTAGCGGGCCACACGTTTGGAGGCGGGCTGACGCCACGTTCTGCGATTGAACGCGTCCAGTGCGTCAGCGAAGACATGCTGCTGTTCGTCGCGAAGCTTGTGCAGCGCTCCGGCTTTGATGCCTGCGATCTGCCAGCTCTCACCACGGCGGAATTCCACCAGCAGGATAGGGCAGGGGAACGCCTCGAACAGTTGACGGCCGATCTCTTGCAGCGGCTCGATCGAGGCCTTGCCGAAGTACAGCGACAGCGTGAACGCCTCGGTTTCGCCGTATGGATGATTAGCCAGCGCCCGCTCCAGGGTGCGTTGCAGATCATTCAGCCCGACCCCGTAAAGCGCTTTGCGCGCCAGCTCGCTGACGGTGCGCACCGAGGGAAAAACCTTGTGCCCGCGCGCCTCGGCGAGCAATGAGCAGTAATAGCCCTGACCGAGGTATTTGTAATTGCGGCAGAGGTTGATGACCTGGGTGCGATGAGGAAAATCATCGCTGTGTTCAAGGTAATCCTGAGCGAGCATCAGGCTCTCGCTGGGCAGGTAATCGGCCCAGTCATCCTTGCGTTCGACCAGTATGAGCAATCGACTTCCCGAGGGCTTGATACTGGGAGGTTCCTCGCTGAGGGAGATTGTCGAATGCTCGGTTTTGTCTAATACTTCGTTCACGTTGGCTTGCACCGCTGACATGAGTAATGAATCCCTGTTGAAGAAGACGCCGCTTCAATAAATCACGGGCCTTTCGGTCTGTCCCGGTTCGTTACTCAAACTTTACGGTGCGGTCATGTCTTTTGATTTTCGCTTTGCATCCACTGACGATATCGACGATCTGGTCGAATTGGAGCGGATGTGTTTTACCCTCGACCGGTTGAATCAGCGCAACTTCAGCTGGATGCTCAGTCGAGCCAATGCCGCGTTGATTGTCGTCACCTCGGGCGCAATCCTCTGCGGTTATGCACTGGTGCTTTTTCACCGTGGCACCTCACTTGGACGCCTGTATTCGATTGCCGTCAGCCCCGCGTGGCGCGGACATGAGCTTGGCCAGCGTCTGCTGGAAGAGGCCCAGGCCTGTGCATTGGCGCGCAACTGCGCATGGCTGCGGTTGGAGGTGCGCGCTGACAACAGCGCTGCCATTCGCCTCTACGAAGCCAACGGCTATCAGCGCTTTGCCAGTGTCGAGGACTACTACGAGGACCACTGCGAGGCGTTGCGCTACGAGAAACGCATCCTGCGCGAAACACCAGCGCCCGCGCGCCAAGTGCCGTATTACCAGCAGACCACCGAGTTCACCTGCGGCGCCGCGTGCTTGCTGATGGCCATGTCCGCCATCGACGCGAGCCGTGCCATGACCCGAGCGGAGGAAATCCAGCTGTGGCGCGAGGCGACCACCATTTTCATGACGGCGGGGCACGGTGGCTGTAGTCCTCAGGGTCTGGCATTGGCGGCCTGGCGGCGCGGTTTCGATGTGCGCCTTGAGGTCAGTCACGCGGGCTCGCTTTTTCTTCACGGCGTACGCAGCACGGAGAAGAAGTCGATCATGAAACTGGTCGAGGACGGCTTTGCCCAAGACCTGGCGGCCACGCAAGTCGAGCAGGTGCTGGGTGAGTATCTGCAGATCGGCGAGGCGTTGGCGGCCGGATACAAACCGCTGGTGCTGATCAGCAGCTACCGATTCACCCGCTTGAAAGCGCCGCATTGGGTCATCATCACCGGGTGTGACGAGGACTTCGTCTACCTGCACGATCCTGATGTCGACCACAGCAAACTCAAGCGCGGCCTGGACTGCCAGCACTTGCCGGTCAGTCACCAGGAATTTCTGCGCATGACGGTGTTTGGCGTCCAGCGGGTTCGCGCTGCCGTGATGCTGCGCTCCCGTTGAGGAACGGTGGCTAGGCGCCGAGCACTTCCTCGCCGATACAGTAGCGATCCCTGCCTTTCTGCTTCGCGGCATAAAGCAGTTTGTCAGCCGACTCGATAAGAGTGGCGGGGCTCACTTCTTGTTCGGCCGGTTTGCCAACCGCAATACCTGCACTGGCGGTGACGTGACCCAGCGGATGGGCTTTGTGCTCCATCCGCAAGGATCGAATGGCCTCAAGAATTTCCTCAGCCACAAGCGCCGCCCCACGAATATCGGTGTTGGGCAGCAGCACGGAAAACTCCTCGCCGCCATAGCGCACGGCCAGATCACCCGGCCGTTTTATTGCTTGCGCAATCGCCTGGCCGACAGCGCTCAGGCAATCGTCACCTGCCGCGTGCCCATAGCTGTCGTTGTAGAGTTTGAAGTGATCGACATCGATCATGATCAGTGAGATCGATGAACCCTGGCGTCTGGCCAGGCGAATTTCGTCAACCAAGGCAGTGTCCAGTCGCCGACGGTTGGCCAGTCCGGTCAGGCTGTCGGTCAAAGCCATGTCCTTCATGGCCTGATGTGCACGGCGCAAGTCCTTTTCCATCACCATCCGCTGGCGCAGTTGCCTCAAGACGATCAATCCGAAGACCGTGAACGCGGTAATCACCGACATCAACACGAAACCGGTTTTGATCAGGTCCCAGCGCCACGGCGCGATGATTGATTCGCGGGAAAGGCCGGTTTCGACCACCAGCGGATAGGTGCTCAAAGCTCTGTAACCATACAGACGCTGGGTGCCGTCGATGACCGCTCGGACCTCGGCGATCCCTTGACTGGAAAAGGGCAGGTAGTTCTTGAACACCTCACTGTCGGCGAGGCTCTGACCGATGACCGAAGCGATGAAGGGACGACGCACGAGGATGGTGCCGTTGCGCAACGCCAGCACCAGTGCACCCTTGTCGTCGATCTTGAAATCGCCGTAATAGTCGACGAAATAACTGACCTTGATGGTGCCAAGCAGCACGCCGGCGAAGGAGCCGTCCGGGTTATTCAAGCGGCGGGAAATCGGGATGATCAGGTCGTCGGTGGATTTGCTCTTGACGACATCACCGATGCGCACGTTTCGATCAGTGTTGGCGCGGTGATATTGGAAGTAGTCGCGGTCGGCGTTGTTCGCCGGGTCCGGGATCATTTCCTTGTCGGTGACGATCCATTTGCCGTCCGGGCCGTAGATAAACAGCCCATGCAACTGCGGCATCAATTTGGCCTGCTGCACCAGCAAGTTGTGGATGCGCGGTACGTCAATGTTCTGCAAACCATCACCTTCGACGCGCTCGCCCAGGGCGGCGGTCAACACATCGACCTGGCGGATGGCGTCTTCAGCGTGTTGTGCGGTTGCCCGCGCGAGGTTGGTGACCGAATCACGCGCCGACGAGAAGGCTGCATGATAGTCACGCCAGGTTCGCCATCCCTCCACGCCGAGAAACGCCAGAATGACCGTCAGCATGAAGATGACTGTCAGGCGAAAAGCGGCGATCTCGCTGGCAGCTTTGATGGGAGCGGTTTGTGCGGCGTCATGCCCCTTGGTTTTGGGCATCTTACGACCGAGCATTTGAGGGTCCTTATGCTTGTCATCTCTCATCTCTTGAAAGATGACCATCCTTTTCCACCTGGAATTCAATTTACTGCCTTGGCGAGGCGGTCGCGATTGGATCGTTCCAAGCCGTGTCGGGTCAACATCTGTAATTGAAGCGCGCCTTGAGGTGAGACTTGTGAGCGAAATCATCACCGCCGGTGACTTGAACATCGACCTGCACAATGCCAGCGAAACCGGCCTGTTCAAATGGCTGCTGGCGAGTTTTCTGATGGGCAAGAGGATTCAGGGCGCCATCGCCGCCAAGGCGTATCAGGTCATAGTAGAGCAGCATCACCAAGACACCCCGCAAAAGCTCGCGCAGTGTACGCACCGTCAATTGGTGTCGATGCTGGGGCAGGCGCGTTACGTTCGTTACGATGAAAGCACGGCGTCGCGACTGCTCGCGCTGGCCAACAAGCTCAACAGCGAGTACGCCGGTAAGGTGAGTAACATCGTGGCGGCGAGCGCGGATCGTAAGGCGCTGGAGAAGCGCCTGTCCGAGTTCGAGGGGATAGGGCCGAAGACCGTTGAGATCTTCATGAGGGAAGCGGCTGCGGTGCTGTTTTGAACGCCCGATAGCAAACCAAGGTTCACATCGCAAAGAAGGTTCCCGCCAGTTCGCTCATCAGGATCAGCGTTCCGCCGGCGAATATCGCACAGCCCAGCAGAAACTGGAGTCCCGGGGCGACACCCAGGCTTGAGGGGAAACTCAGGTTTTTATACGTTCTCATGTCGCGCTCCTGTTACCGATGAAAACTTTCCGCCCCGTCGATGGAACGGTTGCGCTGCGCCAATACGCGCTTGGCGACCACCGGCATCGTGGGCAAGGCGTCGTCGACGGCTGGATGTGCGTCCGCTGGCGGAACGGCAGTCTCCTCAGCGAAATTATTCGGCAGCAGGGTGCCCAGGCCAAATACATTCACCGCCATGCTGACTTTCAATCCCCGACAGGCCTGTTTGCAGTCCAGCTCAAAACCGGCGTATGCGTGCTCCATCAAACGTTGAAAATGTTCAGAGGTCAGTGCCGAGACTTTGCTGTTTTTCATGTTGATCACCTTGAGCAAGTGGCGACCCCGATCCGGGGCCGCCGGACGGGGTTCAGACATCTTTGCCTTGCACGTAACCGGAGCCCAGATCAGCACCGGTCACCGGTTCGCTGAGTGGGTCAGACGCCGTGCGGATCTTCATCGCCTCCAGCACCTGTTGGTCTTCAGCCGGCAGGGTGACGGTCGCCAGACCATCGCCGCCGTCCACCGCAGGTTCTGGGTTTTCCACGTACTCCCACGCGCCGCCCTCGTTCCACGGACCACGAACGTTGGGCTCGCCAGACATGTTGAAGTACTTGTTGGTGAACTCTGGCATGCCCGGCAGTTTGCCCTGCGGGAAGTTCGGCTGGATCGAATGCAGGGCTTTTTCGAAGGACTGTTGATGGGCGATTTCCCGCGTCATCAAAAAGCCCAGCGCCTCTTTGACGCCCGGATCATCGGTGATGTTGATCAAGCGTTCGTAGAGAATTTTCGCCCGCGCTTCGGCTGCGATGTTCGAACGGAAGTCGGCGGTCGGCTCGGTGATCGAGTCAACGTAGGCCGCCGTCCACGGTACGCCAGCGGAATTGACCAGAGGCGCGCCGGCGCCATAGAGCAGGCTGGTGATGTGCGAGTCATTGCCGGCGCCATTAAGCGCGCGGTACAGCTCGCCTTCCTCCTGAACGCCTTCGGCGAGTTGCCCTTTGGCGCCTTTGTTGAGCATGACGATGATCGAGCCGACCACCTCAAGGTGGCTCAACTCTTCGGTAGCGATGTCCAGCAGAAGGTCTTTGCGCCCCGGATCTTCTTCAGCCAAGGCTTGGGTGAAATAGCGCGCTGCCGCGGCCAGTTCGCCATTGGCGCCCCCGAATTGTTCCAGCAGCAGATTGGCCAGACCCGGGTTGGGCTCGGCCACGCGAACGGTGTACTGAAGTCGCTTGTTATGTATGAACATTCAAATTTTCCTCAGACCAGGCTATCGCGCCTTGCCCTTTTGGGCGTTGGCGCATGCATAGTTTGTGAGGAGGGCGCGCAGCAGAAATTTCGTTTTTTGCCGAGTGGCAGGACGGGCGGCAGAGCGCGGAAAGTTCCGCAAACAGGACGGTTGGCTTAGCCACGTACCTCGACCAATGTGGGAGCGAGCCTGCCCGCGAATGCGGTACGTCAGTCACCGATTTGGCGGCTGATCCAGCGCTTTCGCGAGCAGGCTCGCTCCCACCTTGGTTCGTTTGCAATCAAGCGATTTTAAGCGCCCTCAGGACAGGCAGCGTTTGCTCGGCGAACACCTGCGCCTGTGCGGTCAGCGCGGCGATATTGGCTTCAGCGGTGAGCAGCGGTTGGCCATTGTCGACCAGCACTTCACCTTGTTCGCTGATCACCCCCCACGCCAGTTGCGCCCACTCGGCCGGCTGCTGTTTGCCTTGCTTGATCGAGATCAGGAACAGCTGCTGGAAGCGGCTGACCGTCACGCCACCGCCAGTGACGGGGCTGGCCAGGGTCTGGATGTTGGCGCCGTACAGCGAGCGTTTGCACAGTTGCAGATTGAGCGCGGCGCAGCGACCGCTGACCTGCGACTCGGCGGCCTCGCTCTGGCACGGAGCGACAGCGCCCATACCGATCAGCACGGCCAGGGCTTGTTCGAGGTCGTCGTAAGCCAGCGCAGCCTCGGACAACAATTGGCGCATCGATTTGGCCGCATAGTTCTGTGCCGCCAGTGCATCGAGCACCGGTCCGTAAATCTCCGGTTGCAGCGTCGCTTCGCCGGCAGGACCACTGACCGAGCCCGCCACGGTTTCCCAGGGTTGCAGCAGCACGAAACGGCTGTGCAGCATTCTCGCGCGACGTTCGGCAGCGGACAGGCGCGTCGCGCCACGCACGTAGAGGTCGCGGCGGAAGTGCTGGTTGACGAAGTAGTCCCGCGCTTGCTCGCGCATGATCGGGTGTTCGATGGTTTCCAGAAAGTCCATGCCTTCGGCGCTCAGGTTGAGCGGGTCGATTGAGTCCAGCGGCACTGCCGTGGTGGCGTAGTCGAGTTTGGCCGGGGCCAGCGCGTCGACCATGTCGGCGAAGTACATGCAGTTCCAGTCACGGTTGAAATATTCGTGGGCGACGTAGTGACGATCCTGGCCCTTGATGCTCTGCAGCCGCGCGCCGAGGCTCGGTGCCGCAGCGGCATACTTCGGATTGGCCGCGAGCAGCGCTTCGGAAAACTCCAGTGCGGCGTCAATACGCTCATCGGAGCGCGCCGAGGCATTGGCGAAACGGTCATGCAGGCTGAACAGATTGCGCAGCGGCGCCGACGGCGACCAGCCGGGGAAGCAGTTGTAGCTGACGTAGAGCATACCGCCAGGTTTCAGGTGGCGGCGGGCGAATTCGACGATCAGTTTCTGGTTGTCACGGCTGACCCAGGTCCAGATACCGTGCAGGCTGATGCTGTCGAACTGCGGCAGATCGTTGCGTGCGAGCAGTTGTTCGAAGCTGTCGTCATACAGACGCGCGCCATTGTTGGCGGCAGTCGCGAGGTCGATGGCATGGGCCGCCATACCCGGGTGAAAGTCCGTACCGACAAACGAACCCGGGTTGGCGGTGGCGTGGATGTTGATCGACACGCCCTGACCGAAGCCCAGTTCGCAGTGCACGCCGTCGCTGCTTTCCAGCGTGGCGAACCCGCGCAACAACAGGCAGTAACGCAGGAACACCGGATTGATCTCCCGGCTATAGCTGTAGGTGTAGCCTTCGTCGGTGAAATAACCTTCGTTCCAGGCGTTGCTCATGGGTACAGCCTCTTGTTCTTGAAAGTGATGGCAGTCTTATAAGGGGTTGGCATTGCGCGCGACAAATTGAAAAAACGGATACTTCCCCAAACCCTGTGGGAGCGAGCCTGATCGCGAAAGCTTTTTTTCAGTTTGAATATAATCGGCTGACACGCCGCTTTCATGAGCAGGCTCGCTGCCACAGGGATCTTCAACACATTCAAGCAGGATGGATGGACCGATCACGCACCCCACGGCCCATTCGCGCAGGCATTTTGTCGCCAGCCGAAACTGTCATATTCCTTCCCACTCGCCTGCCCATAGTGACCAGCCCAACGCTGATTTCATGAGGCTGCACTGTGTTCCAACGTCTTCTGTGTTCGCTGTCCGTTCTGAGCCTGTCCATCGCCGCTGCCCATGCGGCCGAGCCTGTCACCCTCGACACGCCGCACTTGTCCGGCATCGACAACTTTCGCGACATCGCCGGCATCACCACCGCGTACTCCACCGCCCACGACGGCGTTATGCGCAGCGGCGTGTTCTACCGCTCCAACGCATTGACGCCGTCGGCGGCGGATCTGGCGACACTCAATGGCCTCGGCATCAAAGCCATTTACGACTTGCGCACGCCCAGCGAAATTGCCGCGACGCCCGACACGATGATCAGCGGCGCGTCCTACCGCAATATCGACATCATCGGCAGCACCACCTCGGGTGCGGACATCACCAATATCTCGTTCCACAGCGCCGCCGAAGCGGTGGCGATGATGGAGGAAACCAACCGCGCTTTCGTCAGCGATGCCGGCATGCGTGGGCAGTTCGGCCAGTTGTTCAATGAGCTGGCCAGTGTCGACGCCGCGCAGCTGTTCCACTGCACCGCCGGCAAGGACCGCACCGGCTGGACCGCCGCCGTGTTGCAGAGCATCGCTGGCGTCGATGAGGCGACGATCATGGCCAATTATCTGGCGACCAACGACTACACCGCCGCCCGTGTCGCCGCGACCTTGAAAGCGCTGCCGCCGAGCATGGCCGCTGTCTACGAGCCGCTGCTCGGCGTTCAGGCCAGTTACTTGCAGGCCGGTCTCGACCAGGTCGCCGCCGAGTACGGCAGCATGGACAACTACCTCAAGCAGGGCCTCGGTCTGTCCCAGGAAACCATTTACGTATTGCGCGGCAAACTGGTCGAGTACAACAGCTTGCCGGGGCAGGCCGGGCTGGTCGGCAACGCCGCCGCTGGTGCCGAATTGCTGCGGCAGTTGCAGAACTCCGAGCTGTCCGGCACCTACAGCGCCTACAACTACTACCTGCAATCGGCGATCGACGCCGGCAGTCTGGGCGGTGTCGAATCTCAAGTCGGCGGACAGGTCCACGCTGATGCGGCCAGCTACCTGCTGCGGCAGAACGCGATAATCGAACAAGCCGCCGCACCGTTCGCCAGCGGCAGCGATTTGAAGGTCGGCCAATACCGCCTCTGGAGCACCGCGCTCGCCAGCTACGTCGGCACCGACGGCTCAGCCCACGCCGATAGCAGCAACGAGCACAGCCAAGGCCTGATGCTCGGCATCACCCAGCGCTTCAACGAACAACTCAGCGCACGCGGCGGCTTTGGCTACAGCAAGGGCAGCGTGGGCGGCGCGGGTGGCGAGGCCGATACGGACTTCACCTTCCTCAACCTCGGTGCGCGTTACGGCCTCACCAGCCTTGAGCGCGGCATGTTTGTCGACGCAAACGCCAGCGCCGGTTACGTCGACTACGACAGCAAGCGCGAGCTCGGCGGTGGTCTCGGCACTGCCAAGGGCGACACTCACGGCAATCTCACTGGCGCGACCGTGGCGTTGGGTTATCGCCTGCCGCTCAGCAGCGTGATTGTCGAACCGAGCCTGGGCTTTCGCGTCAGTCATCTCGACTTGCAAGGTTTCAAAGAGAAGGGCAGTGAACTGGCGCTCGACGTCGACGGCATCAAGCAAACCCGCCGCAGCGCGGTGGCCAATCTCGACGTGTCATTCGCCCCAGTGACGATGGGAGCGTGGCAGTTGGTCCCGGGCGTTCGCGTGGGCTATGAACGTGCGCTCGGCGATCAGCAAGTCGACAGCCAAGGCTACCTGCTGGGGCTGGATATCGAGCAGCGCGCGGCGTTCGACAATCGCGACCAGTTCAGCGGCGGCGTTAGCTTGATGGCCAACCTCGGCGCCCTGAGTGTGGGCGCTGAGGTCGGCGCCAACGGTGGCGGTGACAGCCATGGTTTCAATGGCGGACTCAAGGCCAGTTACGCGTTTTGAACACAGCGAGCCCGGCAAATTGCCGGGCTCTTGCGCTCAAGCATGCTGCGCACGCGAAGGTTGCGGTGTGCGTGCCGGCTGCGCGCTGGGTTCGGGCAGCGAGGCGACATGCACGGTGCGCGCCGGGAAGGCGAACGTCGCGTCCAGCTCGGCCACCGCTTCCATGATTGCCAGATTGATGCGTTGCTGCACGTCCATGTAGACGTTGTAGCTGGCGTCCAGAACGATGTACACCGTTTCGAATTCCAGCGCGCTCTCACCAAAACTGCGGAAATGGCAGCGGTCGAAGCGCGCCTGTTTTTCGTTCTTGATGATGCTTTCAACGCGTTGAGTGATCTGGCGGATCTGTTCGCTGGTGCACTCGTAAGTCAGACGAAACTCGAACACCACTCGACGTTCCTGCAAGCGTTTGTAGTTCTGAATGGTGCTGCCGATCATGTCGGCGTTGGCCATGACGATCTGCTCACCGCCGAGACTGCGGATGCGCGTGGTCTTCAGGCCGACGTGCTCGACCGTACCGGCCAGCGTGCCGACGACGATGAAATCACCCACCTCAAACGGCTTGTCGACGGCAATCGACAGCGAGGCGAACACGTCGCCGAGAATGTTCTGCACCGCCAGCGCCACCGCGATACCGCCGACACCCAGGCTGGCGACGAATGCAGTGATGTTCACGCCCAGGTTCGACAGCATCGCCAGCAGAATAACCGCCCACAGCAACACCTTGACGCCCCACAGGCTCAGGGTCGCCAGGGCGCTCGCCTGAAAAGTGCCGGTCGCGTTATGCCGCGAGAAATACCGATGCAGCCCCAGCGCCAGCGCGCGGTTGGTCCACAGGCCGACCTGCAACGCCGCCACCACGAACCATAAACTGCTGACCCGCCCGAGCCAGCGCTCCGGCAAATCCAGCAACCCGATGCCGACCAGAATCGACGCCAACAGCAGCAACGTGGTGCTGGTCGCCGCCAGCACTTCGCTGGCCATGTAGGTCAGATGTCCATTGCCGGCACTGGCCCGCGCCTGCACCTTGCGGAACACGAAACGGATCGCCGTGGTGGTCAGCAGATAACTGAGTGTCGCGGCGAGGAACGCCAGGACCCAGTTCGCCAGTGAAATTCCTAAAATCGTGTGAGCCGTGAAAAAGCCGATGAAATCCTCGGTCATGGAAACCCCCTTGCGAAGCCTGCACCGACGCGCGCAGAAACGCACCGTCGGTCGCAGCCAGGTAAACGCCGCTTGAATCGGCGATGCCGTCAAACGACCTGTCTGGGGTTAGTCGCCCTGAGATTCCTGCTGTTCAATCAAATGCAGGTTTCGCCGGACCGAATGGTCAACGCCTGGCCTTCAACTCCGCTGGGCTTACGCCGTAAGCGCTTTGAAAATACTGACAAAAGCGCCCGACATTGCTGAAGCCGAAACGCAACGCCACCTCCGTCACAGAGCCTGCATGCCCTCGCGCCAACGCCTCATAGGCGCGCTGCAAACGCACCTGCCGCTGATAAGCGACGATCGACATCCCGACAAAACGTCGAAAGCCTTCCTGCAAGGCGCGCTGGCTGACATGGCTCAACCGCGCCAGATCCACGCCACTGACCAACTGCTGCGGATGCGCCTGAATAAACTCCATCGCCACCTTCACATGTCGCGGCGCCACACACGGCGCCGGCCCCCGTAATGCCTCGGTGAAATTGTGCGGCCACGCCTCCAGCACCGCATCGATCAACATCTCGCGCAACCGTGACGGCATCAGCGTGCCGCTGTTGATCAAGGCATCGAACTCAGTGCCCGTGGCCAGATCGATCAACGCCTTGAGGCCCTGAAATGCCGGGGTATTCAGATCCACGCTTGGCTCAAACACGATCTTCTGCACGACCGGTTTCTCCAGCAGCGCCGACAACCGCTCGGTGAGCTGCAGACGATTGATCGAAATGCCGTGATGCGCGTGATCATCAACAAAGCGCATCGAACGGATATCCGCCTTGTCGATTGCCAGGCCGACATGCGCCATGCCGATGGACTCGGTGGCGTGGTTGAAAACGATCTTGCCGGCGGTGGGGATGACGAAAGTGATTTCGTTCTGCGGGTCGGGGAGGGTGACGCTGAAATCGCCGTGGTAATGCATACGCCGAAAACTCACCCCGTCGTGCCGCCCGTAGACCCCGCCGATGATGATGTTGGAAGGTGGCGGCGGAGTATCGGCGTAGCGGTTGCCGAAGAGCCTGGAGAACAGGGCGCCGAAGTCGGAAGAGGTGAGGTTGTCGGAGCGCAGGATGATCTTTTGGCGGAGTGGGGAGGTGGCGGTGATGGGCGGCATTTTGGAATGCGGGCTCTTGGGGCAACGGGGGGATGGGAAG